>NZ_JBHWJL010000065.1:0-21533 GCF_042731495.1 Streptomyces sp. NPDC059853 | reverse complement strand
GTATAAGAGACAGACCCGCGGGTGCGGGCCGCCCTGGACGCCCGGCGGGACGGGCTCGCGCCGTTCTGGCTGCGGATGCAGGACCTGGCCCCGCGCCGGCCGAGCGCCGGGGGCCGCGTCCTGGTGGTGGATTGCGAGGACACCTTCACCACGATGCTCGCCCATCTGCTGCGCGCCACCGGCGCCGAGGTCGCCGTGGAGCGCTTCGACGCCCCCGGGCTGCCCGCCCGTGCCGCCGCCCATCCGGGCCCGGTGGTGCTGGGGCCCGGGCCCGGCGATCCGAACGACACGGCCGACCCCAGGATGCGGCTGCTGCGCGGGCTGGCCCGCGATCTGCTGGCCGGCCCGCACGCGGCCGGGCTGCTCGGGGTCTGCCTGGGCCATGAGCTGATCGCCGCCGAACTGGGGCTGGAGGTCGTCCGCAAGCAGCACCCCTACCAGGGCGCGCAGGAGCGGATCGACCTCTTCGGGCGGCAGGAGACGGTCGGCTGCTACCACTCCTTCGCCGCCCGCTGCGACACCGACGCCGCGCACGAACTGCTCGCGCACGCCATCGAGGTCAGCCGCGACCCGGCGACCGGGGAGGTGTTCGCGCTGCGCGGGGAGGGCTTCGCCTCGGTGCAGTTCCATCCGGAGTCGGTGCTGACCCTGAACGGCCCGGCCATCGTCGCCGGGCTGCTGCGTCACTCGGTGTCGAGCCCGCGTTCGATCGCGTAGCGGACCAGCTCCACCCGGCTGTGCAGCTGGAGCTTGCCGAGGGTGTTCTGGACGTGGTTCTGCACGGTGCGGTGCGAGATCACCAGCCGGTCGGCGATCTGCCGGTAGGTGAGGCCCTTGGCGACCAGCCGCAGCACCTCCGTCTCGCGCTCGGTCAGCTGCGGCACCCCGGGGCCGTCCCCGCCGCCGGGCGGCGGCCCCGCGGCCAGCCGGCGGTACTCCCCGAGCACCAGGCCGGCCAGCCCCGGGGTGAAGACGGGGTCGCCGACGGCGGTACGGCGCACGGCCTCGGCCAGTTCCCCGGCGCTGGCCGACTTCACCAGATAGCCGGTGGCGCCCGCCTTCACCGCCTCCAGCACGTCCTCCTGCTCACCGCTGGCCGACAGCACCAGTACCCGGGGGCCCGGCTCCGCGCCGGGGCCCGGGTCGCCGGCCAGCCGGCGGCACACCTCGGCCCCGGGCAGCCCCGGCAGATTGAGGTCGAGCACCAGCACGTCGGGCCGTACCGCCCGGGCCCGGCGTACCGCCTGCGGGCCGTCCCCTGCGGTGGCCACCACCTCGAACCCGGCCTCGCCCAGGTCCCGGGCCACCGCGTCGCGCCACATCGGGTGGTCGTCGACCACCATGACCGTCACCGGCCGCTCCGCGCTCACCGCCGCGCGCCCTTCCGCTGCCGGGGCAGCCGCAGCTCCACTTCGGTGCCCTGGCCGGGCACCGAGATCCAGCGGGCGCTGCCGCCCAGTTCGGTCATCCGGCCGCGGATCGACAGCGCCGCGCCCATCCGGCCCTCGGCCTCGGCCGCCGCCAGCCGCCCCTCGGGGATGCCGGGGCCGTCGTCGCGCACGGTCACGGTGATCTCCTCCGGCTCGTCCTCCAGCAGAATCCAGGCCGCCGCCGGTTCCCCCGAGGGGCCGGTGGCGTGCCTGCGCACATTGTCCAGGGCGGCGCCGACGGCGGCGGCGACGGTACGGGCGGTGGCCGCCGGGAGCGGGACGGGGCAGCCCGGGCCCGCGTACGTCACCGGGCCGCGCGGGCCGCCGTCCGCCTCCCGGCCCGGTCCGCCGGCCGCGAGGGTGAGCAGGACGCCCAGGTCCAGTTCGTCCGGGTCGTCCGCCGCGTCCGCCCCCTCCGCGCTGCCGCTGCCGCGCTCCGCGGGCGCGTCCCCGGCTTCCGGCGGCGGGGGCGGGCCCGCGCCGTCCGGAGGCCGGCCGGTGACCAGCGCCCGCAGCGCCACCTCCTGCTCCCCCGCCAGCCGGCCCAGCTCCGCCGCCTCGCCGCCGATGGCCGTGCCCCGCCGCTGCACCATGGCGAGCACCTGGAGCACGCTGTCGTGGATGTCGCGGGCCAGCCGCTCGCGTTCCCGGTTGGCGGCCTCGATGCGCAGCGCCCGGGCCAGGGTGCGTTCGCTGGCGCGGGCCACCTCCACCACGTAGCCGATCGCGATGCTGGCCACGCACACCAGCAGCACATTGTGCAGCGCGCTGCGCGAGAAGTGGCCGTCCTCCACCAGATTGGCGACCCCGACCAGCGCGGAGGCGAACGCCGCCCACCGCCAGCCGCTCTTGATGGCCACCGCGATCACCGCGCCCGCCACCCAGATCGAGGGCAGGGTCGGGCCGACCCGGTTCGCCGGATCGGCGAGGGAGCTGAGCAGGATGCCGCCGACCGCCATGGTCAGGTCCAGTGCCAGGAAACGTGCGGTGCACCGGTCGGCCGAGGTGACCCGGCGCAGGGTCAGCAGGGTCCAGACGGTGAGCAGCGCGAGATAGCCGACGCCGATCAGCGGGCGGCCGTAATCCCCGTACCCGAGGGCGAACAGGGCGACCGCGTACCCCAGGGTCACCACCCGGTAGCCGGTGAGAGCCCGCCACAGCGGCTGTTCCACCGAGATGACCTGGCCCGGCCCCGCACGCCGCTCCGGTGCCCGCACTGCGCCCATCGCGTGGGCCTCCCCCTCAGTCCTGCGTGTCCGTGGGCCGCTCGTCCCCGGCGGTCTCCCCACCGCCGTCCTTCTTGCGTTTCGCCTCCTCCTCCATGGCCTTCTTGACCACCGAGGCGTAGGTGTCGACGTACTCCTGCCCGGAGAGCTTCATGATCGCGTACATCACCTCGTCGGTGACCGAACGCAGGATGAAGCGGTCCCCCTCCATGCCCTGATAGCGGGTGAAGTCCAGGGGTTCGCCGATCCGGATGCCCGGCCGCATCAGCTTGGGCATCACCTTGCCGGGCGGCTGGATCTTCTCGGTGTCGATCATGGCCACCGGCAGCACCGGGGCGCCGGTCGCCAGCGCGATCCGGGCCAGGCCGCCGGGGCGGCCCCGGTAGAGCCGGCCGTCCGGGGAACGGGTGCCCTCCGGGTAGATGCCGAAGAGTTCGCCGCGCTCCAGCACCGCTATGCCGCTGCGCACCGCCGCCTCACCGGCGCCGCGCTTGCCGGAGCGGTCCACCGGGAGCTGCCCGACGCCCTTGAAGAACGCCGCCGTCAGCTTGCCCTTGACCCCGGGAGAGGTGAAGTACTCGGACTTCGCGATGAAGGTGACCTTGCGGTCGAGGACCACCGGAAGGAAGAAGGAGTCGGAGAACGACAGATGGTTGCTCGCCAGAATCGCCGGGCCCCGGGCCGGTACGTGCTCCAGCCCTTCCACCCACGGTCGGAAGGCCAGCTTCAGCCCTGCTCCGACGGAAATCTTCATCGCGCCGTACAGCACTCCGCCAACCTCCTGTGTTCTTCCGTGCCCGACCCTACTGGGGATTTACTGTTCTTGGTGCCTCCGGGCCCGCGTAGGCTGGCCACATCCCGCACCGAACGGAGGCCCCGATGCCGCTCCTGAGCGGAGCCGAACCCTTCTCCCACGCGGGCTCGTCCACGGGCGTCCTGCTGTGCCACGGCTTCACCGGCAGCCCGCAGGCGCTGCGGCCCTGGGCCCTGGAGCTGGCCCGCCGGGGGTATTCGGTGTCCCTGCCGCTGCTGCCCGGCCACGGCACCCGCTGGCAGGATCTGCGGGTCACCGGCTGGCAGGACTGGTACGCGGCGGTCGACCGTGAACTGCGGGAGCTGACGGACCGCTGCGCGCAGGTGTTCGTGTGCGGGCTCTCGATGGGCGGCACGCTGGCGCTGCGGCTGGCGGCCCGGCACGGGGACCGGATCGCCGGGGTCGCCGTGGTGAACCCCGCGATCACCTTCCCGCCCCTCCGGGGCCTCCTGCTGCCGGTGCTGCGGCACCTGGTGGCCACCACCTCCGGGGTGACCGGCGACATCCGCGCGCCCGGCGCCGGGCCCGAGGTCGGCTACGACCGGGTGCCGCTGGACGCGGCGGACGAGCTGCGGCGGCTGGTACGGCTGGTGCGCGGCGAACTGCCGCAGGTCACCCAGCCGCTGCTGCTGATGCGCAGCGCGGTGGATCATGTGGTGCCACCGGGTGACTCGGCCGTGGTGCTGGGCTCGGTGTCGTCCACCGATGTCACCGAACTGGTGCTGGCCGACAGCTATCACGTGGCCACCCTGGACCATGACGCGGAGCGTATCTTTCAGGAGACGGACGCCTTCATCACCCGCGTCATCCGCCCCGCGACGAGGAAGACCGCCAGTGACGGAACGTGACCAGGAGCGCGGCGACGGCCGCGACCCGATCGACGAGGAAGCCGCCTGGGCCCAGATCGTCGCCGGCTACGGCGAGGAGCCGGCCGATCCGCCCGGGGTGTGGCCCAAAGGGGACGACCTCGACCTGACCGACACCGTGGACCGGGTGCCCCCGGGCGCGGACGGCTCGGAGGGCGCGGAGGGCTCGGGCCCCGGCGCCGGTACGGGCCCGGGCGCGGCCGGCGGCGCCGGTACCGCCACCGAGGAGGGCGGCACGGTCTCGGGGACGGGCACCGGTCCGTGGTCGGGCAGCGGGCCGCGTGACTGGGGCCCGGGTGAGGACCCGGACGGGGACCACTTCGTGCCGCCGGATCCACCGCCGCTGCCGGAGACCGATCTGACCACCAAGGTGGCCTGGCTCGCGGTGCTCGGCGGCCCGCTGCTGCTGCTCGGGTCCGTGCTGTTCCAGCAGGAGATGACCTGGTGGATCGTCACCCTGGGGGTCGGCGGGTTCCTCGGCGGTTTCGCGACCCTCATCGCGCGGATGCGGGACGGCCACGACGACGACTGGACGGACCCGGGCAGCGGCGCGGTCGTCTAGGCCGGGTGCCCGCCCGCTACGGGATGCGGAGCGTGGCCAGAACCGGCAGATGGTCGCTCGCGGCGCGCAGGTCGCGGGCGGTGACGCCGGGCCGGTCGTGCGGCACGCCGCACCGCACCACCTTCACCTGCGGCGTGGTCAGGACGGCGTCGATCCGGCTGCGCGGGCCGGTGGCCGGGTAGGTGTGCTCACCGCCGTCGGGTGCGGCCCGCCACGCGTCGGTGAGGTCGCGGGTGAGCAGCCGGAAGGCCGGGCCGCCGGGCGGTTCGTTGAGGTCGCCCGCGAGGACGGCGGCGGGGGCGCCGAGGGCGGTGAGCCGCTCCCGTACCAGCAGGGCGTGCTGCCGCCGTTCGGCCGCCCGGAGGCCCAGGTGGCAGCTGACCACCGCGAGCCGGGATCCCGCCCCGAACCGCAGCACGGCGGCGGCGAGCCCGCGCCGGTGCAGTCCCGGGGTGTACGGAAGGGTCTCCTCCAGCGTCCGCTCGGCGAGCGGACGCGGGGTCGTCATGATCATGGGGCCGCAGGACGGGGCGCCCCCGGTGACGTACAGCAGGCCGGTGGCCCGCGCGAGGCGCCGGACCCGGCGGCGCCAGCCGAAGAAGCGCGGTGCTTCCTGGAAGGCGACCACGTCGGGTGCGCAGGCCCGGACGACCCGGGCCAGGGCGGCGGTGTCGTCGCGCAGCGAGCGGATGTTGTAGCTGAGCAGGCGCACATCGACGGGCATGTGCCGAGGGTAGGCGCTGCCCCCGGCGGGCCGGTGGACCGCGCCGGGGGCGTACGCCGTGCTCACTCCGCCAGGCGGCTCAGGGCGGTCATCGCCTCGCGTTCGATACGGGCCAGTCCGGTGAGCAGGGCGCTCGCCTCGGCGAGGGGCTCCGCCCGGCCCGTCTCGCCGGCCCGGGCGATCAGCGCGGCGGTCTCGGTCCAGCCGGTGGCCGCCTCGGCGTAGCGCGCGTGGCCGGTGCGCAGCGCGGGGCTGTCGAGGTGTTCGGTGCAGGCGGCGAGGAAGTCGCGGTAGAGGTTGCGGAACAGGGCGCCGCCGGTGCCGGCGTGTTCCATCAGCCGGGCGGCCTGCGGCAGATCGCGTTCCGGTTGGTCGGTGCGCTCCCGCCAGGTGCGGATCCGGCGGGCGGCCGTGGTGATGCCCCGGTGGCCGAGGTTGGCGATCGGCGGGTGGAGGAAGGCGTCCGCGCAGGCGGTGATGGCGGGGACGAGCCGGGTGTGCGGGGCGGGGGCGCCGGGCGGCACGGTGAGGGTGAACGAGCGGTGCCTGGCGGTCATCGGGCCGCGGGCGGCCCGCGCGGCGGCGAGGTGGTCCAGGCTCGTGGTGACGGCGCCGCCCTGCTGCTCGGTGTCCACCAGGTGGGCGCGGTGGTCGTCGTAGCCGTGGAGGGCGACGACATGGCCACCGAAGTGCACCTTGGCGGTGAAGTAGTCCAGGTGGTAGCTGTCGAGCTGGAGCCCGACCGGCCGGCCGGCGGCGAGCGGGGCGGTGACGTGGTCCCAGGCGCGGCGGGGTGAGGAGGTCTCGTGGACGGTGAGGCCGAGGCCGAGCCGGTCGGCGAGGGCGCGGGTGAGGTCGAAGGGTTTGACCCGGCCGCCGAGGAAGGGGAAGTCGAGGTGCTTGCTGTCCCAGTAGAGGAAGGAGAGTCCGGAGCCGAGGCCGAAGAGCATCGGTTCGGAGAGGTCGAGTCCCTCGTGCCGCAGCAGGACGCCGAGGGTCGTGGTCTCGCAGTGCAGTCCGCCGCGGGGGTCGACCGGGACGATGGTGCTCATGGGGTGCCTTCCGCTACGGGGATGACCAGCCGGGTCAGCAGTTCTTCCTCGGGTGCCTCGGCCGGGCCGGCCAGGTACGTCTCGCGCACCGGGCCCAGCGGACGCAGCCCGCGTTCGTGGACGGCGGCCAGCAGGGCGTGGTAGGCGAGCGGCAGTTGGGTGTAGGGGCCGGAGTGCACGGTCTCCGCGACTCGTACCCCCGGAACCTCCTGCCGGGCGACGCCGGGGATCTCCCGGTCCGGCCCGGGCGGCACCGGTGCTCCGACGGTGATCTCGATCCGCTCGGTCAGGTCCAGCGGGTACAGGCCCCACAGCGGCGGTTCCCAGTCCGCGCCCGCCCGGCCGAGGGCGGGCAGCAGCCGGGCGGCGCACGCGCCGAACGCCGCCCCGATCTCCGCCGGGGCGCACTCGGCCCGCACCACCGCGAGCCGGCGGGCCGGCTCGGTGGTCAGCCCCACCTCGTAGCCGGGCAGCCCGCCTTCGGCGAGCCGTTCCAGCAGGTGCAGCCGGGCCTGGTCGCGGCGGACGCGTTCGGCCAGCCGGTCCCGTTCGTCCCGCAGGATGCGGGCCCGGGAGGCGGGGTCGGCGGCCAGCGCCCGGGCGATCACGGCCAGCGGCAGATCCATGTCGCGCAGCAGGGCGATGGTCAGCGCGTCGCGGGCCTGGCCGGGCGCGTAGTAGCGGTAGCCGGTGGCCGGGTCCACCCGGGCCGGGGCCAGGAGTCCCAGTTCGGCGTAGTGCCGCAGCTGCTTGACGCTGAGCCGGCACAGCCGGGCGAAGCGCCCGATGGTGAGGAGTTCGTCGTGCACACCGCCATGGTGGACTCTCCCCCCGTGGGAGAGTCCACCCGGCCGTTACGGCTGTGCCGGTTCGGCGACGGTTCCTTCGGTGCCGTAGGCCGTGAGGCCGAACTCCTCGCCGGACTCCGCCGCCGCGAGCACGAGGTTCCCGTCCGTCCAGGCCGTGTACGTCATGCCCGGCAGGATGAGGTCGTCGGTGCGGAACAGCGGGTCGGCCGTCCGTCCGTCGGGGGTCAGCCGGACCACCTGCCCGGGTTCGTCCCGGTAGCCGGCCTGGTGCGCCAGGATGCCGGCGTCGTCGGTGCCGATGAGCAGGTGGCGGGTGACGTATTCGGGCTCGTAGCTCCACAGGACCTCGCCGGTGGCCAGGTCCAGGGCCCGCACCTGGGAGGTGCCCATGGTCGCGTTCGCGGAGACGTACAGCGTGTGTCCGTTGGTGACGATGCCGCCGCAGTCGTCCAGCGGCTCGTAGACGACGATGCCGTCCCGGCAGTGCGCCTCGACGAAGCCGGCGAGTTCGGAGGAGTCGAGTTCGGCCACGGCGGCCAGTGGCACCGTGCGGGTGATCCCGCCGTCCTCGACGACGGCCAGCTCCTGGTTGCCGCCGAACTGATCGTCCCGCAGGAGCAGCACCAGCGGCGCCTTGCTGACGATCTTGGACAGCCAGCGGCCCTCGGGCAGGTCCAGGCTCCAGCGGGTGTCCCCGCTGTCCGGATCGATCTCCTCCAGGCGGGAGAACGGGTCGGTCAGCTCGGGGCCGGCCGGGTCCGTGACCGTGGCGCAGGTGCGCCGCCGCAGCAGCGTCTCGCCACCGGCGACCCCGTCCACCGCGCAGATCTCGGCGCCCTGGACGAGTTCGACGCCGCGGGCGAAGTCGGTGTCGTTCACGTCCTGGTTGAGGACGTTGTAGACGGCGCCGCCCGAGGAGATCACCTCCCCGTCGGTGATGCGGTGCACGGTCCAGCCGCCGATGGTCTGGACGGCGTACGCCGTGTCCGTCATCGCGATCCGGAAGCTGAGCGGGCTCTGCTGGGGTTCGAGCCGCCGGCTCCAGCCGGTCTCCCCGGCGGCGAGATCGACGAAGGTGATGTTCTGACCGCAGTTGCTGTCTCCGTGTCCGACCACGATCACCCCGTCCCGGGTGGCGGTGGTGGGCACACACAGGTGCGCGCCCTCCAGCTCCAGGTTCCACCGCTCGGCGCCGTCCGCGACCCCGTACGCGGTGAGCGTGGTGCCGGTGGCCCGCACCAGGGTGTCGTCCACGAACCAGGTGCCGGACGGCTGCCCGGCGTCGTCCGCCGCGTCCGTGTCCCACAGCCGGCCGCCGGGGGTGTCCGGGTCCACGGCGACGGGCGGGGCCCCGTCGTCGCCGCCGGAGCCCAGGAAGAACCAGGCGCCACCGGCGGCCAGGGCGAGCACCAGCACCACGGCGAGCACCGCGACCGCCCCGGACCTCCGCGTGCGCGGCTGGACCGGAGGCGGCGGCCCCGGCGGCCACGCCTGGCCCGGGTAGGGCGCCGGGCCGGAATACGGCGCCGGGGGCGGAGGGTGCCCCTGCTGCGCGTGGTGCGGTACGGGCGGGGGCCCGTACGGTCCCGGCTGCTGCCCGGGCTGGGGAGGATAACCGCCTGACATCGTGTCTTCCGTAGGAGAGTGGTGGACGGTGCGCGCATCCCGGGCGGCAGGGCCCGGGCGAGGTCACCATGAGCAAGAATGGGCATCGCGCTTTCCTCCCGCTTTCATGGCGGGCCGGGCGCGGTGACAGCGCACCTCCCGCCGCGCCGCACCACGCGGGGGGTGCCGGGGGAGAGGGACACGACCATGGACCGAGCCATGGACGGCACCGTGGGTTTCGCGGTGCTCGGACCGATGGAGATCCGGCGCGGGGGCACCGGTGAGCCGGTGACCGGACGGCTGCGGCGCGCCCTGCTCGGGATGCTGCTGGCCCGGCCGGACACCGGGGTCCCGGCCGACACGCTCGCCGACGCGCTGTGGGGCGACCGGCCCGACGACCGCGCGGCGGCCCGCCTCCAGTTGCACATCCACCGGCTGCGCGCCTTCCTCGGCGACGCCGGCCGGCTGGCCCTCGGCGCCGACGGCTACCGGCTGCGGGTGCGGCCCGGAGAACTGGACGCGGACCGCTTCGAGACCCTGATCGCCGACGCCCTGCGGGTCCGCGCCCGGGAACCCGGGCGGGCGGCGGCCTTGCTGCGCGAGGCGCTGGAGCTGTGGCGCGGCGTACCGTTCGCCGGGCTCGACCTGCCGCTGCTGGCCGACTGGGCGCACCGGCTGGGCGAGCTGCGGCTCACGGCGTACGAGGCGCTGTACGAGGCCGAGCTGGCCCGGGGGAACGAGACGGCGGCGATCGGCGGACTGTCCGCCCTGGTACGGGAACACCCGCTGTGCGAACGGCTGCACGCGCTGCTGATGACCGCCCTGTACCGCGCGGGCCGGCCGGCCGACGCACTCGCCGCCTACCGGACGGCGCGGGACCGGCTGGTGGCCGAACTCGGCCTGGAGCCGGGGCCGGAGCTGCGCGCGCTGGAACGCGGCGTGCTGGCCGGCGAGCCCATCGGGCCCCCCGCGCGGCCCGGGCCCTCCGGCGGCACCGCCCCGCCGCTGCCGCGCATCCCGGCCCAGCTCCCGGCGGACGTCACCCGGTTCACCGGCCGCGCGGCCGAACTGGCCGAGCTGGACGCGCTGCTGGCCCGGCCGGGGGACAGCGGCCCGGTGCTGGTCACCGCCGTCGCGGGCACCGCCGGGGTGGGCAAGACCGCCCTGGCGGTGCGCTGGGCGCACCGGGTACGGGACCGTTTCCCCGACGGCCAGCTCTATGTGGACCTGCACGGCTACGGTCCGGACCGGCCGGTGGCGCCCGAGGACGCGCTGGCCGGATTCCTGCGCGCGCTCGGCGTGGACGGCGGCTCCATCCCCGCGGAGCCCGCCGAGCGGGCGGCACGGTACCGGACCCTGCTGGACGGCCGGCGGGTGCTGGTCGTCCTCGACAACGCGCACAGCGCGGAACAGGTACGGCCTCTGCTGCCCGGCTCCCCCACCGCCCGCGCGGTGATCACCAGCAGGGACGCGCTCGCCGGGCTCGTCGCCCGCGAGGGCGCCCACCGGCTGACCCTGGACCGGCTCCCGCCGGCCGACGCCCGGGACCTGCTGCGGCACCTGCTGGGCGCCCGGGCCACCGCCGAACCCGCGGCCGTGGACACCCTGATCGAACGGTGTGCCCGTCTCCCGCTCGCCCTGCGGATCACTGCCGAACTCGCCCGCTCCCAGCCGTCCCGCCCGCTCGCCGCCCTGGCCGCCGAACTCGCCGACCGGCAGGAGGCGCTGGAGCTGCTGGACCTCGACGGCGACCCGTACACCGCCGTACGGGCCGTCTTCTCCTGGTCCTACCAGCGGCTGCGCCCGGAGGTGGCCCACATCTTCCGGCTGTTCGGGGTGCTTCCCGGGCACGACACCGACGCCCACACGCTCGCCGCGATGGCGGGCACCGGGGAGCGCCCCGCCCGCCGCGCCCTGGACACCCTGCTCCGTGCCCATCTGGTGGACCGGACCGCTCCCGGCCGGTACCAGCAGCACGACCTGCTGCGGGCCTACGCCGCCGACCTCGCTGCGGACCCCGGCCACGCCGCCGAGCGGGCCGGCGCGCTCACCCGGCTGAGCGGCTACTACCGGGCCGCCTCCGCCGCCGCGCTGGACGCCGTCGCCCCGTACGAGAAGGCCAGGCGGCCTCCGGCCCCCGCCTGGGACGGGGAGTTGCCCGCTCTCGCCTCCCCGGAGGAGGCGCGGCGGTGGCTGGACACCGAACGGGCCTGCCTGCTGGAAGCCACCCGGAACGGCCCGCCGGAGCTGACCCGCTTCCTGTCGGACACCCTGTGGCGCCATCTGGAGACCGGCGGCTACCACGACGACTCCGTCACCCTGCACGAGCGGGCGCTGGCCGGGGCCCGGGAGAGCGGGGACCGGCTGGCGGAGGCCAACGCGCTGCGCCAGCTGTCCACCGCCCTCAACCGCTCCGGCGGCGACCTGCACCGCGCGATCGCCCTGCTGCGGCAGGCGTTCCTCCGCTACCAGGAGCTGGACGAGCCGGAGCTGCGGGACGCGACCCTGGTCAACCTGGGCAACGCGCACGCCTCGCTCGGCGACCACTTCGAGGCCCTGCGGCAGTACCGGCTCGCGCAGGAGGGCGGCGCCGGCGGCTGGGCCGTGCACCGGGCGGCGCTGTGCAACAGCGGGATCTCGCTGCAACTGCTCGGCCGGTACGAGGAGGCGGGCCGGGCCATGCGGACGGCCCTCGCGCTGTGCCAGGAGCACGGGGACCGGACCAACGAGGGCAACATCCTCAGCGGCCTGGCCGAGGTGTCCCTGCAACTGGGCGAGGAGGACCTGGCGTACGAGCAGGCGCGGCGCGCCCTCGACCTGGCCCGGGAGACCGGGTACCGCCTGGTGGAGTCGCACGCGCTGCGCATCCTCGGGCAGGTCCACGAGCGGCGGTCCGAACCGGAGCGCGCGCTGCGCCATCACCTGCGCGCGGAGGCCATCGCCCGTGAGGTGGGGGACCCGGGGCTGCTCGCCGCCGCGCTCACCTCCCTGGCCGGGGCCCGGGTGATGGCCGGCCGGCCCCGGGAGGCGCTGCGGGAGTACGGCGAGGCGATCGCGGTCGCCGTGGGCTCCGACCACCGCGATCTGCTGGCGCACGCCCACGCGGGCATCGCGGAGGTGTACGCGGGCCTCGGCGACCGGGACAGCGCCCGCGCCCACTGGCGGCAGGCGCTGACCCACTGCGAGGCCCTGGGGCTGCCCGAGGCCGCTCGGGTACGGGAGCGGCTGGCGGAGTGCGGCCCGGAGCCGGCGCCCGCCTGACGCCGCCCCGGGCCGGCCCGCCCGGGATCAGCCCTGGCGGGCCAGGTCCGCCGCGCCCACCAGCCCGGCCCGGCCGCCCAGCTGGGCCGCGACCACCTGCGCGTGCGGCCGGTAGCGGCTGCCGACCAGCCAGCGGCGGAAGGACTTGCGGATCGGCTCCAGCACCAGATCGCCCTCGTCCGAGACGCCGCCGCCCACGATGAACGCGGACGGGTCGAACAGCGAGGCCAGATCGGCGAGCCCGGCGCCCGCCCAGCGGGCCAGCTCGCGGAAGGAGTCGACGGCCACCGGGTCGCCCTGCCGGGCGGCGGCGGACACATGGCGGCCCTCGATGCCCTCGGGGGTGCCGTCGCCCTCGGCCAGCAGCACGGTCGCCGCCTCCGGGGTCGCGGCGGCCCGCTGCCGGGCGTAGCGCACCAGGGCGCGGCCGGACGCGTACTGCTCCCAGCAGCCCTGGCTGCCGCACCCGCACAGCAGCCCGTCCGGCACCACCCGGATGTGGCCGAACTCGCCCGCCACCCCGAACCGTCCCCGGTACAGCCGGCCGCCCATGATGATGCCGCCGCCGAGCCCGGTGCCCAGGGTGATGACCACGACGTCCTCGTGTCCGGCTCCGGCGCCGAAGCGGTACTCGCCCCAGGCGGCGGCGTTCGCGTCGTTCTCGACCACCACGGACAGGCCGACCCGCTGCTCGACCTTGTCCTTCAGGGCCTCGTGCCGCCACTTGATGTTCGGCGCGAAGAGCACGGTGGCCCGCTTGTCGTCGACGTAACCGGCCGCGCCGATACCGACGGCCTCCGCCTTGCTGTCGCGTCCCACGGTTTTGACGGCCTCGGCGATGGCCTCCACCACACCCTCGGGGGTGGGCGGAGTGGGCACCGTGCAGGTGTCGAGGATCGCGCCCTCTTCGTCGACCACACCGGCCGCGATCTTGGTGCCGCCGATGTCAACGCCGATGGTCAGTCCCATGAATTCCTCAAAAAGGTCAGTCGATCCCCGCCGCCGAACACCGTACCGCGCGATCAGTCCAGATCAATGCGCTGGGCCGGACCGGACGGCTCCTCACCGTCACCGTCCTTCCCTGCCCGCTCCCGGCCCTCACGGTGCTCCCCGGTCCCGTCGCCGGGTTCGGCCGGCCGGTCCTGGCCCGCCTGCCGCTGGTAGCCGACGACGGCGGCCCGGTAGGCGGCCACCAGTTCGGCACCCGCGTTGGACAGATGCTCCAGCACCTCCGGGTTCACCGTCGACCGCGCCCGCGCGGCCAGCAGCGCCGCGTCCGCCCCGAACCGCGCGCCGAGCCGCCCGGCCTCCTCGGTGATGGCGGTCATCAGCTTGCGCAGCTCCTCGGCGGCGTCCCGGTGCGGCGGCTGCTCCCGGGTCCGCTCCCGGAACCTGGCCCGCTCGGCGGCCAGATCTTCCGCGCACGCCTCCTCCCAGGCCCGCGGATCGGCGTCGGCGGGCTGCTCGGAAGGCTGCTCTGCGGGCTGCTCGGTGGGTTCGCTCATGGCGTTCTCCTGGCACAGCGGCACATCGTGGATGCGTTCGACGTTACCGCGAATCAGGGGCGAACCGTACGGCCAGCTCCCCCGATTCCTCCAGCGCCGCGCCGGTCACCGTGCACCGGCGCAGCGCCTCGGGCAGGGCCAGGGCGCGGCGGAACGGGCCGGTGGTGACGAAGAGTTCGTCGCCGCGCCGGACCAGGTCGAGTTCGCCGCGAGTGGCCCCGGGCAGCGGCAGCCGCCACACCAGGGGGGCGTCCCCGGCGGCCTCGGTGCCGTCCGTGACCTCCGCGCTCTCCGTGCGGTCGGTCAGCACCGGCAGCGGTCGCCGCAGCCGGTCGGCCGGTACCGTGTCCAGTGCCCCGGACCCGGCCAGGACGGCCAGTTCCGCCTCGCCGGGCGCCCCGCCCAGGTGCGGCAGTTCGCGGGGCGGCCCCGGCAGGACGTCGAGGACCGCGCGCTGGGCCGCCGCCGCGTCCCGCAGCCACGGGTCGGCGGAGCCCGCCGGGAGCACCCGGTTGGCGATCAGCGTCTCCAGGGCCAGGCCGTGCAGCGCGAGCCCGGCCCGCGCCCGGCGCACCGCCGCCGGGGCCTGCGCGGTGGGCTCGGTCACCAGCCGCACCGCCACCCCGTCCGCCGCCAGCAGGGCGTGCAGCGCGGTGAGCGTCCCGATCCAGCGGCCCGCCTCCTCGTACGGCACCCCGGCGAGCTGCGCCAGCAGCAGGGAGGCGGGGCGCCGCTCGGGCAGCAGCCGGCGCAGATAGCGGGCCAGCAGTTCGGGCAGGGCCAGCAGCCGGATCGCGTCGGTGACCGGCGGCAGATCGACCACCAGCGTCTGCCAGCGGCCCGAGCGGTACGCCCGGGCGAGCGCGTCCAGCAGCGCGAGCCCCGCGCTGCCGGGCAGTTCGGTCAGCTCGTCGTCGTGCAGCAGCTCGGTACCGGCCCGTTGCTGGAGGCCCAGCACCCCGTCCCTGAACCACTGGGCGGCGTCCGGCCGGATCGCGTCCACACCGCTCAGGGTGCCCACCGACTCCCCCAGCAGCAGCACCGAGCGGCCCGCCCGCGCCTCGGCCAGCGCCGTACCGGCCGCCACCGTGGTCGTCCCCGCGCCGCCCGGGCCGGTGACCAGCAGCACCCGTGGCGGCGTCATCCGGCGGAGGTCCCGCCCTGCTCCACGCGCTTCTTCAGCCCGTCGAGCGCCCGCTCGATGATGACCTTCTCGGCCTTGCGCTTGATGGTGCCCAGCATCGGGATCTTCACGTCCACGGTCAGCTGGTACGTCACCTCGGTGTGCCGGCCGCCCTCCACCGGCACCAGCCGGTAGGAGCCGTCCAGGGAGCGCAGCAGCTGGGACCTCACCAGCGACCAGCTGACCTCGTCGGTGCCCGACCAGGCGTACTCCAGGGTGTGTTCGTCCTTGATGGCGCCCGCGTCCAGCACCAGCCGCACCTGCTCGGCGCGCCCCTGCGCGTCCGTGCCCAGCACCTCCGCCTCGCGCACCTCGCCCGTCCACTCGGGGTACCGGCCGAAGTCGGCGATCACCGCCATGACGTCGGCCGGGGTGGCGTCGATGGTGATGCTCGACCTGGTGTGTTCGGCCATCGAGGGTGGCTCCTTGTTCCGCGCTCAGTCGTCGTGCCGTGGGGGGCAGGCTGTCATCGGAAGGCTATCGCGGGCCGCCGCTACAGCAGTTCCCGCAGCCGCTGGGCCAGCAGGTCCCAGCGCCACCGTTCCTCGACCCACTGCCGGCCCCGCTCCCCCATCCGGCGGCGCAGCCCCGGGTCCCGCAGCAGGGTGACGATCCGCTCGGCGGTCTCGGCCGCCGCGGCGGGGGCGCCGCCGCGGACGATCCAGCCGGTCTCGCCGTCCAGGACCGCGTCCGGGGCGCCGCCCGAGTCGCCGGAGACCACCGGGAGCCCGGTGGCCGACGCCTCCAGGTAGACGATGCCGAGCCCTTCCACGTCCAGACCGCCGCGCCGGGTGCGGCACGGCATCGCGAACACGTCGCCCGCCCCGAAGTGCGCGGGCAGCCGCTCCCACGGGACGGGGCCGGTGAACCGCACCGAGGCGGCGACCCCGGTCTCCCGTGCCAGCTTCTCCAGCTCCCGGCGGTAGGGGCCGTCCCCGACGATGAGCAGCACGGTGTCCGGCTCGGCGGCCAGGATCCGCGGCAGTGCCCGGATGAGGGTGTCCTGGCCCTTGCGCGGCACCAGCCGGGAGACGCACACGACCACCGGCCGGTCGGTCAGGCCGAGCTCGGCCCGTACCGCCTCGCCGCCCGAGCCGGGGTGGAACAGCTTCTCGTCGACGCCGGGCGGCAGTTGCACCATGCGGGCGGCGGCCTGCGGGGTGAGCGCGGCGGCGATGCGCGAGCGGGTGTACTCGCCGAGGTACGTCACCGTGTCGGTGCCCTCGCCGATGCGGCGCAGCAGTTGCCGGGCGGCGGGCAGCTGGGCCCAGCCGGCCTCGTGGCCGTGGCTGGTGGCCACCAGCCGCCGGGCGCCGGCCTTGCGCAGCGCGGGCCCCATCAGGCCCAGCGGCGCGGCGGCGCCGAACCAGACGGAGGTGCACGCGTGGGTGCGCAGCAGCTCGACCGCGCGCCGGGTGACGCGCGGGGTGGGCAGCAGCATGGTGGCCCGGTCCCGGATCACCGGGTACGGCTGCTCCGCGTCGAAGGCGGCGGTGGCCTCCCGGCCCTCCTTGTCGCGCTTCCAGGTGGAGGCGTACACGACCACCCGGTCCGGGTCCAGGCGCAGCGCCATGCTGTGCAGGAACGCCTGGATGCCGCCGGGGCGCGGCGGGAAGTCGTTGGTGACGATCAATGTCCTGTGCATCACGGGCGAGCGTAGCGGGTGGCCTGGGCCCGCCCGGGGCTCAGGGTCGGACCACGGAGTGCAGCGGCATCATGCCGACCGGCTCGAGACGGACCGCGGCGCCGGGGTAGGGCGCGTGGATGACCTGGCCGCCGCCCGCGTACAGGCCGATGTGGCTGGCGTCGGAGCGGTAGACGACGAGGTCGCCCGGCTGGGCGGCGGACAGCGGTACAGGGGTGCCGGCGGCGGCCTGGGCCTGCGAGGTGCGGGGCAGTGAGACGCCCGCCTGGCGGTAGGCCCACTGGGTCAGGCCGGAGCAGTCGAAGGAGTTCGGTCCGGCGGCGCCCCAGGCGTACGGGCTGCCGAGTGCGCCCCGGGCGGCCTGGAGGGCGCCGGCGCCGCGGGATCCGGCGGTGGGTGCCGGGGCGGCGGCGGGGGTGGCGGTGCCCGCGGAGGCGGGGCCGGCCGCGGCGGCCCGCTCGTGTTCGGCGCGCGCGGCGCGCTCCGCGCGTTCGGCCCGCTCGGCGTGTTCCTCTTCGGTGAGCCGCTCGTACTGGGCCTGGGCGGTGGCGAGCTTGCGCAGGACGGTGTTCTTGGCGCGGGCGAGCGCCTCGCGTTCGGCGGCGAGTTCGCCGAGCTTGTCGCCGGCCTCGGCGCGGCGCTGTTCCAGGGTGCGCTGGGCGGCCATCAGCTCGCGCAGCTCACCCGAGCGTCTGGTGCCGACCCGCTGCACGGCGGCGGCGCGCGCGAGGTAGGTGTCCGGGTCGTCGGAGAGCAGCAGGGCGACGGTCGGGTCGATGCCGCCCGCCCGGTAGTGGGCGGCGGCGGCCGAACCCAGGGAGCGGCGGGTCTCGTTGACGGCCTGCTGGCCTGCCTCCACCCGGCGCTGGTAGCGCTCGGCCTCGGTGGTCAGCTCCGCCACCCGCTCGGCGGTGCCGTTGTACGCCTCCACGGCGCGCTCGGCCTCCGCGAACAGTTCGTCCACGCGCTGGGCCGCGCCGGCCCGGTCGAGGGCGGGTTCGGCCACGGCGGGCGCGCTGCCCAGGGCGACGGCCGCGGTCGCGGCGGCGGACAGGACGGAGGCGCGGGCCGCGCGGGCCGTGCCGTGCTGCGAGGGACGCCGGTGGATTGCCACTGCGCGCCGTGCTCCCTTCGGTGGGGTACCTGAGGGGAGCAGAATCTAGTTCCGGCGCGGCCGGGTATCGCGCAACCCGGGCCGGGACGTATCCGGCACGGCGCGGCGGCGTCGCAGGTCAGCGCGGGTCGGCGGCCCGCCCGCGGGGCCGCCGATTCACCCGGATGGAGGAACGGCGCGGATCAGCCGACCCGGACGCCGAACTGGAACGGCATGGTGTGCAGGCCGGTGTACTCGACGTACTTCCCGGTGCCCGGCGAGTGCAGCACCTGGCCGTTCCCGGCGTAGATGCCCACGTGGTGCAGGTCGCCGTAGAACAGCACGATGTCGCCGGGGGCCAGCTGGCTCTCGCTGACCCGCATGCCCGCGTTGGCCTGGGCCTGCGAGGTGCGCGGCAGCTGCACGCCGGCCTGGGCGAAGGACCAGGTGGTGAACCCGGAGCAGTCGAAGGAGTTGGGCCCGGTGGCGCCCCACACGTACGGCGAGCCGACCTTGGTGGCGCCGGCCGCGAGGGCCGCCTGACCGCGCGAGGAGCCGCTGCCGTCCAGCACCGGGCGGCCGTCGCTGCCGCTGCGGTTGGCGCGCTCGGCCTCCGCCTGGGCGGCCGCGGCCTCCTCCGCCTCGGCGGCGGCGATGGCGGCGCGCTCCTCCTCGGTCAGCTGGTTGAGCAGCGACTGGGCCTCGTTCAGCTTGCCCTGGATGGTGTCCTTGCGGTCCTTCAGCTCGTCGCGGGTGTCCTCCAGTTCGGCCAGCTTCTCGGTGGCCTCCTCGCGCTGCTGGGCGAGGGTGCGCTGCTTGGCCTCGATGAGCTGAAGCGTCTCGGCCTGCTTGCCGGTGATCTGGTTGAGGGTGGAGGCCCGCTCCAGGTACGCGTCGGGGTCGCCGGAGAGGAAGAGCTGGACGGAGGGGTCCAGGCCACCGGTGCGGTACTGCGCGGCGGCGATCGAACCCAGGCCGGAGCGCAGCTCGTTCAGCTCCTCCTGGCCGCGGGCGGCGGAGTCCTGGAGGGTCTCCACCTCATCCTGGAGCTGGCCCTCGCGCTCCTTGGCGCCGTTGTACTCCTCGGTCGCGATGGCCGCTTCCTCGTGAAGCTGGTCGACGCGCTCCTGGACCTGTTCCTTGGTCTCGGCTGCCTGCGCTGCCTGGGAGCTGAGGGCGACGGTGGCGGCGGCGGTGGCACCGAACACGGTCACCCGGGCACGGCTCGGCTGCTTGGGACGACGGTGGGACGCCACTGGGGCGAGCTCCTTCTTCCTCAGCCGCCTGCCGGGTGTGGGGGCTTGGCCCCGGCTCCGCGCATCGGCCGCGGAATCGGCGGTACCTCCACGGCCACCCGGGATGGGTGAGCGACCGCGCGAAGGTTCGAGGCCCGACCCTAGCGAGGGGCCGTTCCTTCCTTCAAATCCCCGCGGGCATTTTTTACTTACCTCACACGCCCAGCGACCACGGCTCACCGAGCGTGCGGCACAGAAGCGGGCACAACCCCCGCATCGGCCGAAAGAGCGGGCAGAGGGGACGGGATCCCGCCAAGCGGATCAAGTCCGGGCAAGCCGCTTGAGGAGCAGCGCGGCGGAGGCCGGGCGCGCCCCGGCCCGGGCGACGCCGTCGGCGACCTCCCGGTCCGAGGAGACCACCACCACGGGGCGGCCCGGGGGTTCGGCGCGCACCAGCCGCCGGATCAGCTCGTCGGCGGTCTGCCCGGGGTTGCTGAACAGCACCCGCACGCCGCGCGGCGGGGTCAGCAGCACCGGCGCGGCCAGCTCCGCGCCGTCGAACACACAGGTCATCTCGGCGCCGGTCTGCGCGGCCAGGACCGCGAGGCCGCGCAGCAGCCGGTCCCGCTGCTTCTCCAGCGGGAGCCGGGGATAACCGGACTTGGTGACGTTGTAGCCGTCGACCACCAGATGCGACTGGGGCAGGGCGAGCAACTGGTCGAGCAGCGCCGGGTCGTCGTCGGCCAGCGCCCGGTGGGCGACGTCCTGCGGGGAGAGTTCACCGGGACGTACCGCGTCCACCGTCTGGGCGGGGCGCAACTGGGCGGGTGGCAGGGCCAGTTCGCGGCGCAGGCCCTGGGCGGCGTCCAGCACGGTGTCCAGCAGCAGCCGCAGCCGCATCTCCTCGATGCCCCGGCCCTCACGGACCGCCTTCCGCCCCGACTCCAGGGCGGATTCGGCCTCGGCCAGCCGGGACCGCAGCCGCCGCGCCTCGCTGTCGGCGGCGGCCCGGGCGGCGGCGGCCTCGCCCCTGACCGTCTCCAGTTCGGCGCGCAGCTTGCGCGCGGTGGCCTCGCCGCGCCGGACGTCGCTGAGCGCGCTGCGGAGCTTGCGGTGCACCGCGTCGGTCTCCTTGCGGGCCGCCTCCAGCTCGGCGCGCAGCCGTTCGGCGTCGGTGCGGGCGGTGGCCCGCGCCTCGGCGAGCTCGGTCCGCAGCCGGGCGAGTTCCCGCTCGCGCTCCTCGCCGGCGCGTTCGTCCTGGGCGCGCTGCGCCTCCTCCCCGGCGGCGGCCACCAGCTTGGCCCAGCCCGGCGGCCGCAGCAGATAGGCGGTGGCGGCGACCTCGACCGGGTCGGCGGCGGCCGGTACCGTCCCGCTCTCCACGGCCTCGGCGAGCCCGGGCTCGGCGGCGCGCAGCCGGGCGGCCACCCGGTGCCGGAAGAGGGTGTCGCTCTCCAGGGCGGTGGCGATGGCGGCGCCGCCGTGCCGGATGCGGCGGGCCGGGGTGAAGCGGGCGTACTGCCGCAGCACGGGCGGCAGCTCGGCGACGGTCAGGCCGGCGAAGGCGTCGCCGGCCACCGCGATCACGCGGTGCCTGACCTTCTCCGGCAGCGGGCGGTCCAGGCTCTCGGCGGGCTCGGCTCCTTCATCGCCATCCGTGGCATCCATGACCGGTCACACCTGTCCGTCGGCATCCGCCGGCTGAGAGTACGCCATGGTTCCGCCTGCCTTCTGTCGTGCCGGGCCTGGGGGTACCTCCCGGACGACGTCCGGGGGGAGACTGTGGTCACCCGCACCGTCACCCTACGGCCTGGATCCGTGCCCGTGTGCTCAGGCACCGGGGATCGCCCGTCCGGCGGACGCCCCGGTCACGGGAGCCGGGAGCTAAGGTGAGCGGCGTACCGCGACCACCGACACCGGGGAAGGCCCACCGTGATCACCTCCATCGTGCTCATCAAGACCAGCGTGGACCGCATCCCGGAGATCGCGGAGGCCATCGCGGCCCTGGAAGGGGTCAGCGAGGTGTACTCGGTGACCGGCGCCCACGACCTGATCGCCATCGTCCGCGTCCCCCGTCACGACGATCTGGCGGACGTGATCCCCGGCAGGATCAGCAAGGTTCCCGGCGTGGAGTCGACCGAAACCCACATCGCGTTCCGCGCCTACTCCCAGCACGACCTGGAGGCGGCGTTCGCCATCGGCCTGGACTCCTGACCGCCGAACCGGCCACGCCGCTCCGGCCGCCTGGTCGCGGGCCGGCGCGGCGCGGGTGACGTCCCGGCCGCGCCGCGTGCCCCGCCGGGTCAGCGCTGGGTGGCCGTGACCCAGCGCTCCAGCGTGTCGCGCGCGGCCCCCGAGTCGATGGACTCCGCCGCCCGCGCCATCGCGGCCGTGATCCGCCCGGCCAGCGGCCCCTCGCCGCCCTCCAGCGCCACCAGCGCGGCGGCCGAGTTCAGCAGGACGGCGTCGCGCACCGGGCCGCTCTCGCCGGCCAGCAGCCGGCGCGCCACATCGGCGTTGTAC
>NZ_JBHWJL010000064.1:0-21722 GCF_042731495.1 Streptomyces sp. NPDC059853 | reverse complement strand
GTGCTGGGGCGGCGGGTGCGGTACCACATCGGCAGCGAGCCGGGGCAGATCAGCGGCAGGCGATGGCCGGGCCGGGCGAGGGCGCTCGGCGGCCGGCGGGCCGTACCCGCCGCCTGACCGCGGCAGGCCCCGGCCCGCGGAGCCGCGCGCGATGACCGCCGCGACGGCCCCCGAGCCGGCTCCCGGCTGACTTCCCCCTGGGCGCCGGGCCCCGGCGCGGCGCACCACGCCGCCCGGCGGACCGCCGTCCCGGCGGGCACGAGGACCCGTACGGTCCCGGCCACGCCCCCGCGCGCCCGCGCCCCACCCCCACCGCTGCACCGTTTCCGTACTGACCCATGCCCGGAGGGCTCACGCATGTCCGACCTGTACTTCCACCCCGACCCGCAAGGGGAGGTCCCCGACGCCGGGGGGTACTTCGGGGCCTTCGGCGGCACCTTCATCCCCGAGGCGCTGCGCGCCGCCGTCGAAGAGGTGGCCGCCGAGTACGAGAAGGCGAAGGCCGACCCGGCCTTCGCCGCCGAACTCAACGACCTGCTGGTCCACTACACCGGCCGCCCCTCGCCGCTGACCGAGGTGCCCCGGTTCGCCGAGCACGCCGGGGGCGCCCGGATCTTCCTCAAGCGCGAGGACCTCAACCACACCGGCTCGCACAAGATCAACAACGTGCTCGGCCAGGCCCTCCTCACCCGCCGCATGGGCAAGACCCGGGTCATCGCCGAGACCGGCGCCGGCCAGCACGGCGTGGCCACCGCCACCGCCTGCGCGCTGTTCGGCCTCGACTGCACCATCTACATGGGCGAGGTCGACACCGAGCGCCAGGCGCTCAACGTCGCCCGGATGCGCATCCTGGGCGCCGAGGTGATCCCGGTCCGCTCCGGCAGCCGCACCCTGAAGGACGCCATCAACGAGGCGTTCCGCGACTGGGTCGCCAACGTCGACAGCACCCACTACCTCTTCGGCACCGTCGCCGGGCCGCACCCGTTCCCCGCCCTGGTGCGCGACTTCCACCGGGTCATCGGCGTCGAGGCCCGCCGGCAGATCCTGGAGCGCGCCGGCCGGCTGCCGGACGCGGTCGCCGCCTGCGTGGGCGGCGGCTCCAACGCCATCGGGCTCTTCCACGCGTTCGTCCCCGACACCGGCGTACGGCTGGTCGGCCTGGAGGCCGCCGGGCACGGCGTGGACTCCGGCGAGCACGCCGCCACCCTGACCGCCGGCGAACCCGGCATCCTGCACGGCTCACGCTCCTACGTCCTCCAGGACGACGAGGGGCAGATCACCGAGCCGTACTCGATCTCCGCCGGCCTCGACTACCCGGGCATCGGCCCCGAGCACGCGTACCTCAAGGACAGCGGGCGCGGCGAGTACCGTCCCGTCACGGACGACGAGGCGATGCGGGCGCTGCGGCTGCTCTCCCGCACCGAGGGCATCATCCCGGCCATCGAGAGCGCGCACGCGCTGGCCGGCGCCCTCGACCTGGGGCGCGAACTGGGCCCCGGGGGTCTGGTGCTGGTCAACCTCTCCGGCCGTGGCGACAAGGACATGGACACCGCCGCCCGCTACTTCGGGCTCTACGACGACACCGAGGGAGCACCGGCATGACGGGCAACCTTGACCTGCTCAGTACCACCCTGGCCACCGCCCGCGACGAGCGGCGCGCCGCCCTCATCGGCTACCTCCCGGCCGGGTTCCCCACCGTGGACGGCGGCATCCGCGCCGCCGTCGCCATGGTGGAGGGCGGCTGCGACGTCATCGAGATCGGCCTCCCGCACAGCGACCCGGTGCTGGACGGCCCGGTCATCCAGACCGCCGACGACATCGCGCTGCGCGGCGGCGTCCGCATCGAGGGCGTCCTGCGCACCGTCCGCGAGGTGCACGCCGCCACCGGGGCGCCGGTGCTGTGCATGACGTACTGGAACCCGGTGGACCGGTACGGCGCCGAGCGGTTCGCCGCCGGACTCGCGGCGGCGGGCGGGGCCGGCTGCATCCTGCCCGACCTGCCGGTGGAGGAGTCCGAGGGGTGGCGGAAGGCGGCCCAGCAGCACGGGCTGGCCACCGTGTTCGTGGTCGCGCCCAGCAGCCGGGACGCCCGGCTGGCCACCATCACGGCGGCGGGCAGCGGCTTCGTGTACGCGGCCTCCCTCATGGGTGTCACCGGCACCCGCGAGTCGGTGGGCCGGGAGGCGGCCGGTCTGGTGCGCCGTACCCGGGCCACCACCGACCTGCCGGTCTGCGTGGGGCTCGGCGTCTCCAACGCCGGCCAGGCGGCCGAGGTCGCCGCATTCGCGGACGGGGTCATCGTGGGCACCGCGTTCGTGAAGGAACTGCTGGCGCACGAGGGCGACGAGGCGGCGGGACTGGCCGCTGTCCGGGAGCTGGCGGCGGGCCTGGCCGCCGGGGTGCGGCGCCGGGACTGACCGGGCGTGCCGGCCGTCCCCGGGCTGATCCGCGCGGGGGCGGCCGGGCCCGATAAGGTCTGGCCCATGGGGAGTATGGGGGCCACATCCGAAGGGCCTTGGCAGCCGCCGACCGTCGTGGAGGCGGGCCTGTACCGGGCGGGGATGAACGGCGACTGGCCGGCGTTCTTCGACGTCCTGGCGGGCACCGATCTGTTCTTTCCGATGTCGCGCGAGGTGGTCGACGCGGTACCCGGCGGGTTCCGGTTCGCGCCGTTCCGCGACCCGCAGGTGGAGGGCCTGTGCGTGGCCGTCTTCACCCGGGGCATGCTGCCGCCGCCCACCGGCGGGCAGGTCTTCGAACGCGGCAACCTGGGGCCGCTGGCCAAGGCGTGGCCGAGAACGGTCAACTGGCTGGCGGTGAACCCGGGCACCCCGGTGGAGACGTTCGTCCCGGCCGAGCCCCGGCAGTGGAAGCGGCACGCCAAGCGGGCCCGCCCCGAGGCGCGGCTGAAAACGCTGTGGACCGGCCCGCGCAGCGACGCCATGGCGCACGGCATGGCCTGCGGGGCGCTGCTGCTGGTCAACAACGGGACGCTGTGGAATCAGCTGGGCTGGCAGAGCGGCGGCTACTCCGAGACCCGCGAACTGCTGAAGACCTGGTGGGGCATCACCGGCCGGGAGGGCTGGCTGGAGGCGCAGGAGAGGCTGCTGCGCGGTGAACTGTCACCGCCCGCGTGGGAGTTCTGCCTGCGGGTGCGGCATGTGCTGATCGAGGAGTACGGGACGGCGCCGGGCGCGGTGCAGTGGCGGGAGACGGCCGAGCGGGTGCTGCTGGCCAGGACCGCCGAGGTCGTCGACAAGACCGGCCGGCCGCCGCAGTTCGACCTGGACGCGGACATCACCCTCGCGCAGGACCTGATCGGCCGGATCCTGCGCTACGAGGCCCGGTTCCGCGCGGACGGCATCCTGGCGGCGGACGCGTCGGTCCGGTCCGTCCTGGCCTGGGACTACGGGCGCGCCTCGTTCATGGCGCGGGACGGCCTCGGGGCCCGGTACTGCGACACGCACGAGGCGGAGACGGCCCTGCTGCGGGCGGGCGCGGCGGCGCGCCGGATCTACCGCTCGTGGCCGGACTTCGCGGCCGGGTACATCCTGGGCCGCTGTCTGCACTTCGACGACGAGACGTTCGGGGACTGGTACCGGGAGATGCTGGAGGTGCACCGGATCCTCAGCACGGAGCCGGAGAGCCCGTGGCTGACGGTGCCCTGGGAGATCAAGGAAGGCTAGCCCCGGCGGGATGCCTCCCGGCCGGGCTGCCCGTATCTCCCGGGTGGCTTGCCGATCGCCGCGACGGCCGCGGTGGAGGCACTGGCCCGGTGAACCGTGTCCTCGCGGCCGGTGAGTCGTTGCCCCGGGCGTGAGCCAGAAGAACCGTGACGGAAAAGGCAGGGCCCGCGATCGGATGCGGGAGGAGCGCGAGCGCGAGAAGGCCGCCGAGAAGCGGATGCGCGTGCTCAAGGTCGGCGGAACGGCCACCGGCATCCTGGCGGTGGCCGCCGTCGTCGGCGTGCTGGCGGCCAACTCGGGCGGCGGCGGCAGCAACGACGGCCCGGCGGCCGAGCCCATCACGGTGGGCCAGTCCACGGCGCCGGCCACGCTGACGGTGTACGAGGACTTCCGCTGCCCGGCGTGCGGCCAGTTCGAGAACGGCTTCCGCGACGTCATCCACGAACTGACGGCCGCCGGCACGCTGAAGGCGGAGTACCACCTGGTCAGCATCATCGACGGCAACCTCCGCGGCGACGGCTCGAAGAACGCCGCCAACGCCGCCCAGTGCGCCAACGACCAGGGCTCCTTCGCCGCGTACCACGACGTGCTGTTCGAGAACCAGCCGGCCGAGGCGGACGACGCGTTCGGGGACAAGGACCTGCTGATCGACCTGGCCGGCCAGGTCGACGGCCTGGACAACGCGGAGTTCCGCACCTGCGTCCAGGAGGGCACCCACGACGACTGGGTGCAGCGCAGCAACGCGGACTTCATGTCCTCGGACTTCAACGCGACCCCGACGATCCTGCTGAACGGCGAGAACATCTACGGCGACCCGTCGGTCCCGCTGACCCCCGACTCCCTGCGCAACCAGGTCAACCAGCTGGCCGCCGGGTCCTGAACCGGTCACGTCTCGGTCTCGGCGGAGGGGACAAACCTCCCACCGGACGACCCCGCCACCCAAAGCGCGAGCCGGTCACGACGTGATGAGCTTGCGAACACCTGATGAAGATCACAGACTGCCTCCCACAACGCACCTGTCCCGTGGGGGGCTTCTGTGTGTCGGCTCCGGCGGCGGGCGTGCCGTGTCGGGCCGACTCGAAGCGGGGCGGCTGGGGCGAGGGAGGGTATGGATGAGTGAGCCGTTGTTCGTGATCGGTGAGCCGGCCCCGCGTGGTGATCACGGAACGCTGGAGTTCAGGGGGCGGTTGACCACGGCCGAACTGATCGAGGGGCGCCGGGCGCGTCGTGGGGCTCCGGCCCTCCGGGTGGGTTTCCACGCACTCATGGCTGCCGGACTGATGGCCGCTGTGGCGCTGGTGACCAGTGACCAGGACGAGCTGGGATGGGCGGCCGCAGCCTCCGTCCTCGTCACCGCCGCGAGCGGGGCGTTCGGTGGGTTCTTCGCTGTGCGGATGCAACTCGTCCGGATCGTGAGGCGGGCGAGGCGGAAGGAGGAGTGCACGATCAGCCTGGAGGAAGACGCCGTCCAGATCGTCGAAGGTGGTATCACGACCCGGATCTCCCGGCAGGCGATTCCCTTCTTCACGGAGACCCGCGGGACCTTCGTTCTCCTCACCTCACGGTCGCCGCGCTCCGGTGTGCTGGTGATTCCCAAGCGGTTCGCCGGGCGGCCGGCCGATGTCGACAGGGCGCGTGCGGTGCTCGGCGGCTCCTGGGAGCCGCTCGGGCGGGCGTGAGGCGGCGAGTGGCCGGGCCCCGGGAGCACACCGCGCGGGTGGTCGGCCCCCCTTCGCAAGGGGAAACGGAAGGCTCACCTCTGCCGCATCCGGGTGGACACGGAGGGTGATCCCGGCGCGGAATCCGGGCCGTGGATTCCCGGCTGGAGCCCGGGCGCGGTAGCGTCGGGGGCACCATGGAGATCCTTGCCTCTATCCCCAGCCCAGGCACCAGCGAGGTCCATCTCGGGCCGCTGCCCCTGCGTGGCTATGCCCTGTGCATCATCATCGGTGTCTTCGTCGCCATCTGGCTCGGCGGGAAGCGCTGGGTCGCCCGTGGCGGACAGCCCGGGACCGTCGCCGACGTCGCCGTGTGGGCGGTGCCCTTCGGGCTGGTCGGCGCCCGGCTGTACCACGTCATCACCGACTACCAGCTGTACTTCGGTGAGGGGCGCGACCCGGTCAACGCGTTCAAGATCTGGGACGGCGGCATCGGCATCTGGGGTGCCATCGCCGGTGGTGCGGTGGGTGCCTGGATCGCCTGCCGGCGGCGCGGGATCCCGCTGCCCGCCTTCGCCGACGCCGTGGCGCCCGGCATCGCGTTCGCGCAGGCGATCGGCCGCTGGGGCAACTGGTTCAACCAGGAGCTGTACGGCAAGCCGACCGACCTGCCCTGGGCGCTGGAGATCGACAACGGCATCGACAGCGGGACCTTCCACCCCACCTTCCTGTACGAGTCGCTGTGGTGCGTCGGTGTCGGCGTGCTGGTGATCTGGGCCGACCGGCGGTTCAAGCTCGGGCACGGCCGGGCGTTCGCCCTGTACGTGGCCGCGTACACCGCGGGCCGGTTCTGGACCGAGTACCTGCGGATCGACGAGGCCCACGAGGTGCTGGGCCTGCGGCTGAACAACTGGACCTCCGTCGTCGTCTTCCTCGCCGCCGTCGCCTACCTGGTGATCTCGGCCAAGCGCCGGCCGGGCCGGGAGGAGATCGTCGAGCCGGGTGCCGAGGACGGCTCCGGCACCGAGGGCGAGTCCGCCGCCGAGAAGCCGGGACCCGACGCGGAAGCGGACGGGGAGCGGGCCGGCGCGGACGAGGAGCCGGCCAAGGGCGCCGACCTCACCAAGAAGGACGGGAAGCCCGGCGAGGGCACTGACAAGGCGGGGGCGGCCTCCGCGTCATGACGGCGTCCGCCGAGGCACACCACCGGCACCGCGATGTGAGCGGCGGCTGGCTGCGTCCCGCGGTCTTCGGGGCCATGGACGGGCTGGTCTCCAATCTCGGGCTGATCAGCGGTGTGGCGGGGTCCTCGGCGTCCGCGCACACGATCGTCGTCGCCGGTATGGCCGGGCTGGCCGCCGGGGCGTTCTCGATGGCGGCCGGGGAGTACACCTCGGTCGCCTCGCAGCGTGAGCTGGCGCTGGCCGAGATCGAGGTGGAGCGGCGCGAGCTGGCCCGCAATCCGGACGCGGAGCTGGCCGAGCTGACCGAGGTGTACGTACGGCGCGGGGTGGAGCCGCAGCTGGCCCGGGAGGTCGCCCGCCAGCTGTCCCGCGATCCGGAGCAGGCGCTGGAGATCCACAGCCGCGAGGAGCTGGGGGTGGCGCCCGGCGAGCTGGCCTCGCCGCTGGTGGCGGCGCTCGCCTCGTTCGGCTCCTTCGCCGTGGGCGCGCTGCTGCCCGTGCTGCCCTATCTGCTGGGCGGTACGGCGTTCTGGCCGGGCGCGGTCCTGGCGCTCGTCGGACTCTTCCTGTGCGGCGCGGTCGTCTCCCGGGTGACCGCCCGTTCCTGGTGGTACAGCGGGGTGCGCCAGCTGCTGCTGGGCGCCGGCGCCGCGGCCCTGACCTACGGGCTCGGGGCGCTGCTGGGCACCGCCCTGGGCTGACCGGTTCGCCCGGGAATATACCCGCCACCCCGTACGCTGGGTACTGGGTGGCGCGCTCATGGGTGAGCTTTGTTTCCAGAGGGTTTCAGTTCGTTTCCTGCGGGCATGAGGCTTCCACGTCCGCCAGCGGCGACATATCCGCCATTCTCCGGCCGCAGCACGGCAGAACGAAGTCCGCATCGTGGACAGAGGTATCCACTTCCCGGGAACCTCGCCATCGTGTAACCTGCACGAAAATTTTGAGCCAACCAGGGCCAACGTCGTCCCTCGGTACCAGCACCTACCAAGAGACGACGGGAGTGCCGATGCGTTCTGCGTCCCACCCGGTGAAGCAGGGGATGTACGACCCGGGCAACGAACACGACGCCTGCGGCGTCGGCTTCGTCGCCACCCTGACGGGCGAGGCCAGCCACGAGCTGGTCGATCAGGCGCTCACCGTGCTGCGGAATCTGGAGCACCGCGGTGCCACCGGATCCGACCCGGACACCGGGGACGGCGCGGGGATCCTCATCCAGATCCCCCACGCTTTCCTGCGGGAAAATGTTCCTTTCGGTCTCCCCGAGGCCGGCTCCTACGCCGTCGGCACCGCCTTCCTCCCGATCGGCGCCGACGAGAACGCCACCGCCGTCGCTGCCGTCGAGGCCATCGCCGCCGAAGAAGGACTGACCGTCCTCGGCTGGCGCGAGGTCCCCGTCGCCCCCCAGCTGCTCGGCGCCGCCGCCCGCGAGACCATGCCCGCCTTCCGCCAGCTCTTCGTCCAGGATGCGGACGGCTCCCGGACAGGCATCGAGCTGGAACGGCTCGCCTTCGTGCTGCGCAAGCGCGCCGAGCGCGAGACCGGCGTCTACTTCGCCTCCCTGTCCGCCCGCACCCTCGTCTACAAGGGGATGCTCACCACCGGACAGCTTGAGCCATTTTTTCCTGATCTTTCAGACCGTCGCCTGGCATCCGCCATCGCCCTGGTCCACTCCCGCTTCTCCACCAACACCTTCCCCAGCTGGCCGCTCGCCCACCCGTACCGGTTCGTCGCCCACAACGGCGAGATCAACACGGTGCGCGGCAACCGCAACTGGATGCGCGCCCGCGAGTCCCAGCTGGCCTCCCCCCTCTTCGGCGAGCGCATCGGCGACCGCGACGCCCTGGAGCGGATCTTCCCCGTCTGCACCCCGGACGCCTCCGACTCCGCTTCCTTCGACGAGGTCCTGGAACTCCTCCACCTCGGCGGACGCTCCCTCCCGCACGCCGTGCTCATGATGGTCCCCGAGGCCTGGGAGAACCACGCCTCCATGGACCCCGCCCGGCGCGCCTTCTACCAGTTCCACTCCACCCTCATGGAGCCCTGGGACGGCCCCGCCTGCGTCGCCTTCACCGACGGCACCCAGGTCGGCGCCGTCCTCGACCGCAACGGACTGCGCCCCGGCCGCTACTGGGTCACCGACGAAGGCTTCGTCGTCCTCTCCTCCGAGGTCGGCGTCCTCGACATCGACCCCGCCCGCGTCGTGCGCAAGGGCCGCCTCCAGCCCGGCCGCATGTTCCTCGTCGACACCGCCGAGCACCGCATCATCGAGGACGACGAGATCAAGGCCACCCTCGCCGCCGAGCACCCCTACGCCGAGTGGCTCGACAGCGGCCTCATCGACCTCGCCGACCTCCCCGAGCGCGAGCACGTCGTCCACACCCACGCCTCCGTCACCCGCCGCCAGCAGACCTTCGGCTACACCGAGGAAGAGCTGCGCATCCTGCTCGCCCCCATGGCCGGCAGCGGCGCCGAGCCCATCGGCTCCATGGGCACCGACACCCCCATCGCCGCGCTCTCCGACCGGCCGCGGCTGATCTTCGACTACTTCACCCAGCTCTTCGCCCAGGTCACCAACCCCCCGCTGGACGCCATCCGCGAGGAACTGGTCACCTCCCTGCACTCCTCGCTCGGCCCCCAGCACAACCTGCTGGAGCCCAGCGCCGCCTCCTGTCGCTCCGTGAGCCTGCCGTTCCCGGTCATCGACAACGACGAGCTGGCCAAGCTCATCCACATCAACGCCGACGGCGACCTCCCCGGCTTCGGCTCCGCCACCCTCTCCGGCCTCTACCGGGTCGGCGGCGGCGGCGAAGCGCTCGCCGCCCGCCTCGACGAGATCCGCGCCGAGACCGACGCCGCCATCGCCGACGGCGCCCGCCTCATCGTGCTCTCCGACCGGCACTCCGACGCCGAGCACGCCCCCATCCCCTCCCTGCTGCTCACCTCCGCCGTCCACCACCACCTCATCCGCACCAAGCAGCGCACCCAGGTCGGGCTGCTCATCGAGGCCGGGGACGTCCGCGAGGTGCACCACGTCGCCCTCCTCATCGGGTACGGCGCCGCCGCCGTCAACCCCTACCTGGCGATGGAATCCGTCGAGGACCTGGTCCGCCGCGGCACCTACCTGCCCGGCATCGACGCCGAGACCGCCATCAAGAACCTCATCAAGGCGCTCGGCAAGGGCGTCCTGAAGGTCATGTCCAAGATGGGCATCTCCACCGTCGCCTCCTACCGCGGCGCGCAGGTCTTCGAGGCCATCGGGCTCGACGCGTCCTTCGTCGACACCTACTTCCACGGCACCACCACCAAGATCGGCGGCGCCGGCCTCGACGTCATCGCCCAGGAGGTCGCCGCCCGGCACGCCAAGGCGTACCCCGCCTCCGGCATCGCCCCCGCCCACCGCGACCTGGACATCGGCGGCGAGTACCAGTGGCGCCGCGAGGGCGAACCGCACCTCTTCGACCCCGACACCGTCTTCCGGCTCCAGCACTCCACCCGCGAACGCCGCTACGACATCTTCAAGCAGTACACCGGCCGGGTGAACGAGCAGTCCGAACGGCTCATGACCCTGCGCGGACTCTTCCGCCTCAAGAACGGCGAGCGCGCCCCCGTGCCGCTGGACGAGGTCGAGCCGGTCAGCGAGATCGTCAAGCGCTTCTCCACCGGCGCGATGAGCTACGGCTCCATCTCCCGGGAAGCGCACGAGACCCTCGCCATCGCCATGAACCGGCTGGGCGCCAAGTCCAACACCGGCGAAGGCGGCGAAGACCCCGAACGCCTCACCGACCCCACCCGGCGCAGCGCCATCAAGCAGGTCGCTTCCGGACGCTTCGGCGTCACCAGCGAATACCTGGTGCACTCCGACGACATCCAGATCAAGATGGCCCAGGGCGCCAAGCCCGGCGAAGGCGGCCAGCTGCCCGGCCACAAGGTGTACCCGTGGGTCGCCAAGACCCGGCACGCCACCCCCGGCGTCGGCCTCATCTCGCCGCCCCCGCACCACGACATCTACTCCATCGAGGACCTCGCCCAGCTCATCCACGACCTCAAGAACGCCAACCCGGCCGCCCGCATCCACGTGAAGCTGGTCTCCGAGGTCGGCGTCGGCACGGTCGCCGCAGGCGTCTCCAAGGCCCACGCCGACGTGGTGCTCATCTCCGGACACGACGGCGGAACCGGCGCCTCCCCCCTCACCTCCCTCAAGCACGCGGGCGGCCCCTGGGAGCTCGGACTGGCCGAGACCCAGCAGACGCTGCTGCTCAACGGACTGCGCGACCGCATCGTCGTCCAGACCGACGGCCAGCTGAAGACCGGCCGCGATGTCCTCATCGCCGCCCTCCTCGGCGCCGAGGAGTACGGCTTCGCCACCGCGCCGCTCGTCGTCTCCGGCTGCGTCATGATGCGCGTCTGCCACCTGGACACCTGCCCGGTCGGCATCGCCACCCAGAACCCGGTCCTGCGCGAACGCTTCAGCGGCAAGCCCGAATTCGTCGTCAACTTCTTCGAGTTCATCGCCGAAGAAGTACGCGAACTCCTCGCCGAACTCGGCTTCCGCAGCGTCGAGGAAGCCGTCGGACACGCCGAACTCCTCGACGTCAGCCGCGCCGTCGACCACTGGAAGGCCGCAGGACTCGACCTCGCCCCGCTGCTGCACATCCCCGACCTGCCGGCCGGCGCACCGCGCCGCCAGGTCATCTCCCAGGACCACGGCCTGGAGAAGGCCCTGGACAACGAGCTGATCCGCCTCGCCGCCGACGCCCTGACCGCGCCCACCGCCCAGGACGCCCGGCCGGTCCGCGCCCAGGTCGCCATCCGCAACATCAACCGCACCGTCGGCACCATGCTCGGCCACGAGGTGACCAAGAAGTTCGGCGGCGCCGGACTGCCCCAGGACACCATCGACATCACCTTCACCGGCTCCGCCGGCCAGTCCTTCGGCGCCTTCGTCCCGCGCGGCATCACCCTGCGCCTGGAAGGCGACGCCAACGACTACGTCGGCAAGGGCCTGTCCGGCGGACGGATCGTCGTCCGGCCCGACCGCGCCGCCGACCACCTGCCCGAGTACTCCACCATCGCCGGCAACACCCTCGCCTACGGCGCCACCGGCGGCGAACTCTTCCTGCGCGGCCGGGTCGGCGAACGCTTCTGCGTCCGCAACTCCGGCGCCACGGTCGTCGCCGAAGGCGTCGGCGACCACGGCTGCGAGTACATGACCGGCGGCCACGCCGTCGTCCTCGGCGAGACCGGACGCAACTTCGCGGCCGGCATGTCCGGCGGCGTCGCCTACGTCATCGACCTCGACGAACACAACGTCAACCCCGGCTTCGTCAACGTCGAAGAACTCGACGACGCCGACCGCGCATGGCTGCACGACGTGGTGCGCCGACACGCCGAGGAGACCGGATCCACGGTCGCCGGCACCCTGCTCAAGGACTGGGACACCGCCGTGACCCGCTTCAGCAAGATCATGCCCACCACGTACAAGGCCGTGCTCGCCGCCAAGGACGCCGCCGAGCGCGCCGGACTCAGCGAGTCCGAGACCCACGAGAAGATGATGGAGGCGGCGACCCATGGCTGACCCGAAGGGCTTTCTCACCACCGGCCGCGAGACCGCCACCACCCGGCCGCCCGCCGAACGCGTCAAGGACTGGAACGAGGTCTACGTCCCCGGCTCGCTGCTGCCCATCATCAGCAAGCAGGCGTCGCGGTGCATGGACTGCGGCATCCCGTTCTGCCACAACGGCTGTCCCCTCGGGAACCTCATCCCCGAGTGGAACGACTACGCCTACCGTGAGGACTGGACCGCCGCCAGCGAACGGCTCCACGCCACCAACAACTTCCCCGAGTTCACCGGCCGGCTGTGCCCCGCGCCGTGCGAGTCGGCGTGCGTCCTCGGCATCAACCAGCCCGCCGTCACCATCAAGAACGTCGAAGTCACCATCATCGACAAGGCGTGGGAGGCCGGGGACGTCACCCCGCAGCCGCCGCAGCGCCACTCCGGCAAGACCGTCGCAGTCATCGGCTCGGGACCGGCCGGACTCGCCGCCGCCCAGCAGCTCACCCGGGCCGGCCACACCGTCGCCGTGTACGAGCGCGCCGACCGCATCGGCGGCCTGCTGCGCTACGGCATCCCCGAGTTCAAGATGGAGAAGCGGCACATCAACCGGCGCATCGAGCAGATGCGCGCCGAGGGCACCAAGTTCCGCACCGGGGTCGAGATCGGCCGCGACATCGACGCCGCCAAGCTGCGCAAGCGCTACGACGCCGTCGTCATCGCCGCAGGCGCCACCACCGCCCGCGACCTGCCCGTCCCCGGGCGCGAACTGAACGGCGTCCACCAGGCGATGGAGTACCTGCCCCTGTCCAACAAGGTGCAGGAAGGCGACTACATCACCGCGCCCATCACGGCCGAGGGCAAGCACGTGGTCGTCATCGGCGGCGGCGACACCGGCGCCGACTGCGTGGGCACCGCCCACCGCCAGGGCGCCGCGTCCGTCACCCAGCTGGAGATCATGCCCCGGCCCAGCGACACCCGCCCCGCCCACCAGCCGTGGCCCACGTTCCCCATGACCTACAAGGTCACCTCCGCGCACGAGGAGGGCGGCGAACGCGTCTACTCCGTCTCCACCACCCACTTCGAGGGCGACGAGGACGGCAACGTGCAGTGGCTGCACCTCGTCGAGGTCGAGTTCATCGACGGCAAGCTCACCCCCAAGCCGGGCACCGAACGCAAGATCCCGGCCCAGCTGGTCACCCTGGCCATGGGCTTCACCGGCACCGACCAGGAGAACGGCCTGGTACGGCAGTTCGGCGTCGAACTCGACGCGCGCGGCAACATCGCCCGCGACGCGGACTACGCCACCAACGTCGACGGCGTGTTCGTCGCCGGCGACGCCGGCCGCGGCCAGTCGCTCATCGTGTGGGCCATCGCCGAGGGCCGCGCCGCCGCTCGCGGCGTGGACCGCTACCTGACCGGCGCGCCCAGCGCCCTGCCCTACCCGATCCGGCCGACCGACCGCGCTCTGACGGTCTGACGGCCTCAACCCACCGGCCCGCCACCGGCACACCGCCGGCCCCGGGCCCCACCCGCTTCCGTACAACGACGTACGGAAAGTGGCCGCGGCGCCTGCCTCTCCCCGACCGAGCGAGGGCAGGCGCCGAGGCATGTCCGGGGGAGGTGCGGCGCCGATCCTACGCCGGCGGCCCGACGTGCAGCTCACGGCCGGTCGCCGCGTCGATCACCGGCCGGTCGCCCAGCGGAGCCCTCAGCACCGCGACCCCCACGGCCTCCTCCGCCGCGCAGGCTCCGCCGACCGCTCCGGGGACCGCGCCGGGCAGGGACCAGGCACCCACGATCACCAGCTGATCCGTCTCCCGCAGCCAGGGCCCGGACCGGTCCCCGCAGCCGCCGTCCCGGAAACCGAGGTACAGCATGGACGGGTCGGGGGCGAACGCGAACACCTCGTCCACCGGCAGCAACGCGGTGCCACCGTCCCCCTCGTACGGGACCGCCGCCTCCGGCAGCCGCGCCTCGATCACGTCCGCCCGCTGCTCGAAAGCGGCGCGGGGAACCTCCGGGGGCACCGTGAACCCGGGAGGTTCGACCGTGCCGACCGGATGAACGATGTCGAGGCCGTCCCGGTACTGGCGCTCCGCCAGCCACAGCCCTGCCAGCCCGAGCACCGAAACCGACACCCCCACCACCACCCCGGTACCGACCGCCCGCAGTACCCGTACGCGCCGCCTCATCCGCCCCATGCCCGGTGAGACGGTCCGTACCTGACCCCGGTTCCGGTCCGACCTCCAGAGGTCCAGGCCACAAACGGTGCCGTTCCGTGATGTACGGGCCTGGATCGGACGAACACCCCGCTGTCACAATCAACGCCCAGTCACGGCTGGCCCACCTCCCCCTCCCCGGAAGGGACTTACCATGCCGCACGCCCCCGGCCGCCGCCTGCTCGCCGGCGCGGCAGTGCTGTCCCTCGGCCTGCTCACGGCCGCCTGCGGCAGCGACGCGTCCTCCTCGTCCGGCGACGGCTCCGGCTCCGGCTCCGGCCCGACGCTCGACGTCTGGATCATGGAAGGCACCAACCCCGACGCCGGACCCTACTTCGACGAACTGGAAGCCGTCTTCAAGGAGAAGACCGGCGCCTCCCTCAACGTCCAGTTCATCCAGTGGGCCGACGCCCACGACCGGATCACCACCGCCATGGCCGGCCGCGAACTCCCCGACGTCGCCGAGATCGGCACCACCTGGGCCCTGGAATTCGGCGCGGTCGGCGCCCTGCGCGACCTCTCCGGCGACATCGAGGCCGCCGGCCTCGCCGACGACCTCGTCCCCGCCCTGCACGAGGCCGGCACCGTCGACGGCGCCACCTACGGCATGCCCTGGCACGCCGGCACCCGCTCCCTCATGTACCGCGCCGACCTCTTCGCCGAACACGGCCTCCGGCCCCCCACCTCCTGGGACGAACTCCTCGACGTCGCGCTCCAGCTCAAGGAACACGAACCCGACATGATCCCCTTCCCGGTGATCGGCGGCACCGAATACGCGGTGGACGCCTTCATCTGGGGCGGCGGCGGCCAGATCGCCCAGGCCGACGACACCGGCCGCTGGACCTCCACCATCAACGCCCCCGAGGCCGTCGCCGGGATCGAGTTCCTCACCTCCCTCGCCACCGAACACGGCCTGTCCGTCGCCGCCGCCGAGACCTGGACCGAGGCCGACCAGCTCCAGAGCTTCCAGAACGGCGAAGCCGCCATGGTCATCAACGGCAACTGGACCGTCAACACCCTCCTCGCCGACGACCCCTCCTGGGCCGACCGGCTCGGCGTCGTCCCCATCCCCGGACAGCAGCCCGGCACGTACAGCCCCTCCTTCGTCGGCGGCTCCCTGCTCGGCGACTTCAACAGCGACCAGCCCGAACTCGCCTGGGAACTCATCCAGCTGATGACGACCGGCGAGTACGGCGCCCAATGGGCCGACCAGTCAGGGTTCTTCCCCGGCCAGCAGTCCCTGCTCGAAGAGGTCGCGGCCGAAGCCGGCCCCCTCGTCGCCCCGTTCGCCACCCAGATGATGGAAGCCGGCCACAGCGTCCCGGTCACCGAACTGTACGGCCAGGTCCAGGGCGCCCAGATCATCCCGCGCATGCTCCAGTCCATCCTCGCCGGCTCCGCCACCGTCCAGGAAGCGGCCGACACCGCCGCGGCAGCCATGGACGAGACCTTTGGCCACTGACCGCGCCACCCACCCCGCCCGGCCCCGGCCCGAACAGGACACGCGCCCCGAACACCCCGCACCCGACGCCGCCCGCCGCCGCGCCCACCGGGCCCGCGCCCTGCGCCCCTGGCTGCTGCTGGCCCCCGCCCTCACCGTCCTGGCCGTCCTCCTCCTGTGGCCCCTGCTCCGCGTCGTCCTGCTCTCCTTCCAGGACTACGGCCTGCGGCAGATCTACACCGGCGAAACCCACTGGACCGGCCTCGACAACTACACCACCCTGCTCACCGACCGCGCCCTGTGGACCACGGTGCTCCCCAACACCGTCGTCTTCGCCGCCGTCTGCGTGGCCCTCACCGTCATCACCGGCACCCTCGTCGCCCTGCTGCTGCAACGCCTCGGCCGCACCTGGCGGATCATCTGCTCCACCGTCGTCATGACCGCCTGGGCCATGCCCGCCGTCACCGGCACCTACGTCTGGATCTGGATCTTCGACCCACTGGGCGGCATCGTCAGCGGCGGCCTCGACGCCCTCGGACTCATCGAACCCCGCGAAACCAACTGGTTCACCGACCGCTGGTCCTTCTACGCCATCGCCACCCTCAACGTCGTCCACCACGGCTTCCCGTTCGTCGCCATCACCGTGTTCGCCGGACTGCTCACCATCCCCAGGGAACTCCCCGAAGCCGCCCTCATGGACGGCGCGAACGCCTGGCAGCGGTTCTGGAAGATCACCGTGCCGACCATCAGACCCGTCTTCACGGTCGTCACCATCCTGTCCACCATCTGGGACTTCAAGGTCTTCGCCCAGATCTACCTGATGCCGGGCGGCTCGGGCTCCAACCCCGACATCTTCAACCTCGGCGTCTGGTCCTACCACCAGTCCTTCGTCAAGAACCAGTACGGCATGGGCTCGGCCATCGCCGTCCTGCTCACCGCCCTGCTGCTCGCCATCACCGCGCTCTACATCCGGGCCCTGTTCAAGGAGAGGGACGACCTGTGACCGGACGCCGCCTCGGTCTCGCCGCCGCCGTCACCGCACTGCTCGCCTTCTCCCTCTTCCCCGTCTACTGGATGATCAGCTCCGCCTTCGACCCCGGCGCCGGCACCCGCGGCGCCGCCGTCCTGCCCTCCGGATTCACCCTCGACCACTTCCGGTACGTCCTGGACACCGGCGACTTCACCACCTTCCTCGCCAACTCCGCGCTCGTCGGCGCCAGCACGGTCCTGCTCGCCGGACTGCTCTCCCTCTTCGCCGCCGTGGCCGTGGCCCGCTTCCGGTTCCGGATGCGCACCAAAGTGCTCCTCATGATCCTCATCGTGCAGATGGTGCCGCTGGAAGCCCTGGTCATCCCGCTCTTCCTCCAGATGAGCGACCTCGGCATGCTCAACAGCCTGCTCGGCCTCACCATCGTCTACCTGGCGTTCTCCCTGCCCTTCGGCATCTGGACCCTGCGCGGCTTCGTCGCCGCCGTCCCCCGGGAGATCGAGGAGGCCGCCTACCTCGACGGCTGCGGCTGGTGGCGGATGTTCCGCTCGGTGCTGCTGCCGCTGGTCGCCCCCGGACTGGTCGCCACCAGCATCTTCGCCTTCATCGTCGCCTGGAACGAGTTCATCTTCGCGTTCACCTTCATGCAGAACGACAGCAAGTACACCGCCGCCGTCGGACTGCACCGCTTCTTCGGCCAGTACAGCACCGACTGGGGCGCCGTCATGGCCGGCTCCACCCTCATCACCGTGCCCGTCCTGATCTTCTTCGTCCTCGTGCAGCGCCGCCTCGCCGGCGGACTCGCGGCCGGCGCCCTCAAAGGCTGACCCCGGCCTGCCGCCCGGCACCGCGCCGCCACGATCAGGTGTCGCACTCCAGGACCGCACGGCACAGCCCGCACCGCGCCCGGCTCCGCCCCGCCACCGGCAGCCGCAGCCGCTGCCCGCACACCGGGCAGCCGAACACCACCTTCAACGCACCCCCCGGCCCGCCCCGTTCGAAGGAGTAACCGGCACCGCCGCCCCCCACCGCCTCCGGAACGGCCCGCCCGCGCACCGCCAGCGCCCGCTCCGCCGCGTACCGCTGCCGCATCGCCCACGGCCCGCCGGCCAGCGGCGGCCGTACCGCGTCACGCTCCGCGAGCCGGCGGCCCGCCTCGTACGCCTCGTACGCCTGCGGGCTCGTGAACCAGATCCGCGGATCCTCCCCGAACACCGCCGCCCGCCGCGCCAGCACATACCCGTACTCCTGCGGCGTCAGATAACCGAGGCGCTGCGAACCCAGCGCGTCCTCACGGAACGCGTCCAGCAGCAGCCAGCCCGCCCCCAGATACGCGGCGGCCGTATCGGTGAGGATCTCGTCCTCGGCGGTCACCGGCAGCGCCAGACCCGCACGGTGCAGATACACATGCATCACCTCGTGCGCCAGCACCGCCCCGATGTCCCGCCGCTGCCCGTCGAAACGGCGGTGCAGATCGACGGTGTACCCGCCCGCCCCACCGTCCCGCTCCACCCACGCCGCCTCGGGCATCTCCGTGAACCGGACCCGCACCGGCGCCTCCGGCAGCCCCAGATGCCGCACCATCACCAGCGCCACCCGCTCGACACCGGCCCGCAGATCCTCGGCGTCGTCGAACGCCACATCCACCGGCAGCACACTGGTGGCGAACCCCCGCACCGTCTGCGGCGTCAGCCCCCGGTACAACGCCGTGATCGCCGACCGCACCGCCGCCAGATGCGGAAACCCCGCCCCGCTCACCACGTTCCTCCCGAGAGCCACGGCACGGCCGGACCCGGGGGAGCGGCGGCCGCGCACACCCACCCCGTCCCGCGCCGCCGGTCCTGTTTCACCGGCCGCCGTCCGGGACGACCACGGCGGCGCTGCCCCCGGCCCGCTCGCTCATGCCCCGGGCCTCCAGGATCTCGCCGTACGTTCCGTCGTCGCCCGGCCCTCGCACCGCCTGCCGGAGCGGCCACCGACACCGCGAAGCCTACCCGTTCGGTACCCACCAGGTGCCCGCGATGACCGGTTCGCCCGGATGGTCGGGCCGGGGCGAGGCGAGTCGCGACCCCGGCGACGGCCCGGAACACGGGCCCGGAATACGGGCCCGGAACGCGCGCCCGGGGCCAACGTGCCGTCAGAACTGCCCGTAACAGAGACAGAACGGGTGCCCCGCCGGGTCCTCATACACGACGAACCCCCGCTCCGCACCACCACTGTCGTGCCGGAACCGCGCCCCCAGCGCCTCCACCCGCGGACGCGCCCGGTCCACGTCCTCCCGCCCGGGCACGTCGAAGTCCAGGTGCATCTGCTGCGGGTGCTCCGGATCCGGCCAGCGCGGCGGCTGGTGGTCCGGCGCGTACTGGAAGGCGATGCGCTGCCCGGAGGCCGGATCCGAGAGCGTCACCCACGGGGCCTGGGAGTCGTCCAGCTCCCAGCCGAGGATGGCCTGGTAGAAGCCCGCCAGGGCGGGTGGGCTCGGACAGTCGATGACCAGGGACTGCAGCGTAGCGATCATCACGGCAGCATAAGCCGCATAGGCTGGTCTCATGAGTGATATCGACGACGAGGTGCGCGGCGAGCTGACACGGCTGAGGGAAAGCATCGACAACATCGACGCCGCCGTCGTCCACATGCTGGCCGAACGCTTCAAGTGCACCCAGCAGGTCGGCCGCCTCAAAGCGCAGCACCAGCTGCCCCCCGCCGACCCCGCCCGGGAGGCGCGGCAGATCACCCGGCTGCGCCAGCTGGCCGAGAGCGCGCACCTGGACCCGGCCTTCGCCGAGAAACTGCTGAACTTCATCATCGCCGAGGTCATCCGGCACCACGAGACGATCGCGAGCGAGACTGTGACCGGCGACGGAGCCGGCGGACGCTAGCACGCGGCTCCGGCGCCCCGCCCGGCCGAGCCGCGTGCCCACAGTCCCGTCACGCCGCCCGGACGACGAGCGCCACGCGCTCGCCGAGGCGCCCGTCACTCACGGCACCCACGCCCGTTCGCCCCGGACAGGATGAACGCGCGTGCCCGGTCGGCGACGGCAGTGAGCCGGTGCAGGGGCTCCGGGCGGCATGCCCGGCCCGGCGCACTCCGGGTCCTCCGTGGACGCCGTCCACGAAGGACCGTGCCTCAGCCGGGCCCGACCGACCGGAAATCGCACATCCCCATCACGGAATGATCACATCAGATCCGAACGCCTGCGCGCCGCGACACTTTTCGCACAGGATCGGTCCACCCCCACAACCCTGATGTGACCGCGTATTCCGATGACCCATGGGGTGGACCATGACCCAACCGCCGCAGCCGCCCAGCCACTCCCTACAGCCCCCGCTCCCTCCACAGCCGGCGCCCCCACCGACCGTACTCGGGCCGTACCCGCCGCCGGGCACCAAGAACAAGGGACAGCGCAAAACCATCCTCACCCACACCGCCGTCGGCATCGTCTGCCTGCTCATCGGCGTCGGCATCGGCGCCGGCAGCGAAGGGGAGGACAACGAACCCGCCGCCGCCCAGCACTCCCAGCCGCCCGCCGCCGCACCCGAGGCGGACCCCGAGGACGCACCGGAGACGGACGCGGAGTCCCCCGAACCCGAGCCCGAGCCGGAACCCGAGCCCGAACCGGAACCCGAGCCGGAACCGGAACCGGAACCCGAACCCGAACCGGAAAAGGTCTCCTTCGGCTCCGGCACCTACCTCGTCGGCGAGGACATCGAACCGGGCGAATACCGCACCGAAGGCGGCACCGACAGCCTGACGGGCGGCTGCTACTGGGCCCGCAACAGCGACGCCTCCGGAGAATTCGACTCCATCATCGCCAACGACTACTTCGAAGGACCCGGCCGCGTCACCGTCAACGCAGGCGAATACTTCGAAACCAACGGATGCACCTGGGAACCCGTCTGACCCACACCGCCGAGCCGTCCGGCCCCGTCCCCTTTGGCACCATGACCACCATGGCCACACTGACGCGTGACGAAGCCCGGGCCCGGGCCGGACTGCTCCAGGTCCACAGCTACACCATCGACCTCGACCTCACCCGAGGCGAGGACACCTTCGCCTCCACCACCACCGTGCGCTTCGCCACCCGCCCGGACGCCCCCGACACCGGCACCGGCACCGGCACCGACAGCGGCCCTGGGCCCGGCACCGACACCTTCATCGAAATCCGGCCCCACACCCTCCACCGCGCCACCCTCGACGGACACGACCTCGACCCCGGCACCCTCGTCGACGGCCGCCTCCCCCTCACCGGCCTCACCCCCGGCGACCACGAACTCACCGTCCTCGCCGACATGCCCTACTCCCACACCGGCGAAGGCATGCACCGCTTCACCGACCCCGCCGACGGGCTCACCTACCTCTACAGCATGTGCTGCATGACCGACAGCCCCCTCGTCTACGCCGCCTTCGACCAGCCCGACCTCAAAGCCACCTTCGACGTCACCGTCACCGCCCCCGAGGACTGGACCGTCCTCGGCAACGGCATCGCCACCCCCGTCGCCGGCGCCCCCGGCCGCTGGCGCTGCGCCACCACCCCACCCATCAGCACCTACCTCATGGCCGTCGCCGCCGGCCCCTACCACTCCGTACGCACCGAACACGCCGGACTCCCCTTCGGCATCCACGTACGCCGCTCACTCGCCCCCCACCTCGACCGCGACGCCGACGAAATCCTCGCCATCACCCGCGCCGTCTTCGACCGCTACGCCGAAATCCTCGACGAGCCCTACCCCTTCGACTCCTACGACCAGGCCTTCGTCCCCGAATTCAACGCCGGCGCCATGGAGAACCCCGGACTCGTCACCCTCCGCGACGAATACATCTACCGCTCCGCCGTCACCGACACCCAGCGCCAGCTCCGCGGCGTCGTCATCGCCCACGAAATGGCCCACATGTGGTTCGGCGACCTCGTCACCCTCCGCTGGTGGGACGACATCTGGCCGCCCTCGCCCGCGCCCGCCTCACCGTCCAGGTCTCCACCAAACTCAACCGCT
>NZ_JBHWJL010000063.1:0-21938 GCF_042731495.1 Streptomyces sp. NPDC059853 | reverse complement strand
CCGGGGAACCAGCCACCGCCTCCCCCGCACGGCAGCCGCACAGCCGGCCGATCAGCGGCAGCGGACCGGGCTTCGGTGAAGCGGCCGCCGCGCCGGTCACCGGGGAGCCGGGTGTCGTGGGGCCGGGCATCGCGCCCGGCGCCGGGGAGCCGGATCCCGCGCCGTCCGGCGGCGGTTGGGAGGCCGCCCCGGTCGCCGGTGCGTCGGTTGCCGCACCGAACGCCGCGGGAACGGGCGCCCCGTCTGCCGCTGCCGTTCCGCAGGCGGGCGCCTGGGCCAGCGACGCGGCCGCCGCACCGGCCGTCCAGGGACCCGGAGTCCCCGAGCCGGCCACCGGACAACCGGCGCCCGGGGCCGGAGCGGGCGGGCGGGAGCCGGAGGGTGGTGATCCGGCCGCCGGGGTGGGGAAGCGGCGGCGCCGGCCGCGCGGGGCGCGGTTCGCCGGGATCGAGGCCGAGGACGAGGTGGTGGCCGTCGCCCCGCCGGCCGACGGTGACGCCGTGCGGCCTCCCGCGGCGCCGCCGAGTGGTTCGCGGTTCGCGGGCGCGCTGCGCGAGTCCCGGCGGGAGCGGCGGCAGCGGCTGACCGAGGAGGACCGGCGGGCGGCGCTGGAACTGGCCGACCGGCTGGCCGCGTCGCGGTCCGCCGGGGCCAGCGGCGCGGCGCACGTCGTGCTGAGCGAGGCGGTGGCCGGGCCGGCGGCCCGGCTGCCGGTGCTGATCGCCGCGCTCGAACGCACCGGGCTCGCCTCGGAGGTGGCCACCCTGCTGTGGGAGGCGGCGTCGCTGCCGCCGGGGCCGCTGGCGGCGGTGGCGGAGGCGCTGGCGGGCGCCGACCGGGATCGTGACTGCGCCGTCCTGCTGCGCCAGGCCGCCGCCCGCCCGGCATCGGAGGCCGGGGTGATCGCCGCGGAGCTGTGGCACGCGGGCCGCGCGGAGGAGGCGGTCACACTGCTGACGGCGCTGGTGGGCGCCCGTCCGGCGGAGGAGGCGGCGGGCGCGGCGCGGTCCGCCCCCGAGGTGGTGGGTCCGCTGCTGCTGACGGCGGCTCAGTCCCTCTCCCCGCGTCATCATTACGCGATCAGCAGCGAACTCCGCCGCGCCGGTCTCGCCTGACCACCGGGCCTGCCGGGCCACCGGCCGCTCCGTCCGGCCGCTCCCCCGGCCCCGCCCGCCGCCCAGTAGGCTGATCGTCATGGCTGCGCGGGGGGCGGCGGGGCGCCGCAGGGTGGAGAAGTGGCTCGGTCCGGTGGTGTCGTTGGCGCTGCTCGTGCCGATGGGGCTGGTGCTGTGGCGCGCCGGAGCGGACCGGTGGTGCTGGGACGTGCCGCCGGAGATCGCCGCGCTCGCCGACGATCCGGCGGCGGCCACCGCGTACCTGGACCCGGGCCCGGACGCCGGTGAGACCACCGGGGCCGTGGCCGCGCTGCTCGCGCCCGCCCACTGGGTCACCTGCGACGGGCCGTCAGGGCCGGATCTGCTGGGGGCGATCATCGTCGCGGCCACCACCGGGCAGACCCTCGCCGAGCAGGACGGTCCCGCGGTGCCGCACACCCTGGCCATGGCCTCGGTGGCGTACGAGGTCGTGGCGGTCCTCGGGGAGGACCCCGGGGTGCGACGGCCGCCGTTCGTCCCGGGCGGTGCTGAGCGGTCCGCGATTCCGCCCGGCCTCGAACCGTATCTGGGGCTGATGTTGGCCGCCTACCTCACCGATACGGACCCGCTGGTCCAGCTGGCCGAGCTGGGCGACGCGCCGGCGGACGAGCGCCTGGTGCGGACCGTGCCGGATCCGGAGACCGGCGAGGGGCGGGCGCTGTTCACCACCGCAGCGGAGCGGATCACGGAGACGGATCCGGACAGCGGCACCACCACGGAGTACTTCACGGACCCGCTGTCGGACCTCATCCTCGCCGTCGCGTCCCATCCCGAGGGGTACGCGGTGCTGTACGACGCCCACCGCGCATACGCCGCGCACTGCCTCGACCTGCTGACGGTGGACGAGGACGGGAAGCTGACCTCCGGGACACGGGCCGCTGCGCTGCCGCACTTCGCTGACCCCTTCACGGAGATGACGCGCGGCATCGCCGTGCTCTCCGTGCTCCGGGACGCGTTCACCGAGGAGGGCGTCGTCTCCGACGGTGCCGCCTTCGACGCCGCCGTACGCGAGCACAGCCGGGGTGTCTTCCTCAGCGCGGCCGAACCGCCCGGGCAGCCGTCGTCCGTCCTCGCCGGTGATCTGACGCGCCGGGCACCGGCCGGGCCGGCGGACGACGCCGCGTTCCTGGACGGGCGGGCGCAGTTGTTGATGATGCTGGAGGACTGGGCGGACCGGCGTGGGCTGCCCGAGCAGGAGTGGGTGCCGCTGCGGGCGGCTGTGGCGAGCAGCTACCACTGGTCGCACCGCTCCGCCTTCGGGTCCTAGGGACTAAGGGGTGACCGGCGGCTCGCAGCCGCGCCGTTCGGCCTGGTCGGTGGCGAAGGCGGTGACCATCGCCGTGAGCGTCTCCTCGCCGACCGGGTTGTCCGCGCCCGGGACGGTCTCCGCCCGGAACAGGGCGAATACCCCGTCGCAGGTGGTGAGGGCGGTCGCGGAACGCCCGTCGGCGCGGGGCCGCCATCGTTCGGAGAGCGGTTCCGCGGACGGATCCCGGCCACCGTCCGTCCAGTCGGAACCGACGCTCTGTGCCATCGCCAGCTCCGCCCACGGGCCGTAGGCTCCGCTGACCGCCAACACGCTGTTCCCTTCGTGGAACGGCAGCGCGCAGGAGGCGTACGGACCGCCGTCCGGGACCACCTCGTGGACCCGCCAGCCGCCCGGCGGGGCGTCCTCGGGCAGGTCCGGGACGATCACCGCGCACGGCGACGTGCCGTTCAGCACCGCGACGGGCATCCCCTCCACCTGGCGGCGGACCGGGTCCTCGGGCAGCGGCAGCGGGGCGTGGCCGCACCCGAGCCGGGACGACGCGATGTTGGCGGCGGCGACCGCGGCCCGGACCAGCGGCTCGTCCTCGTCGGTGCCCCGGGAGACGGATGTCCTCAACGTCACCAGCAGCGGGGCGTCCGGGTCCGTGCAGGGCAGGAGCAGCGCGACGCGGGTGCCGCCGCCGTGCGATCCCTGGATCAGGAACCCGGGCAGCCCTTCCGGCAGCGCGGCCCCGCTGAGGGCGTCGCCCCAGCCGGCCGCGTCCAGCAGTCCGCCCTCCACGTCGTCCGCCCGGCGGCTCGCCGTCACGGTGAGCCACCGCGGTGTGTCGCGGAGCGCGCCGGTGCGCAGCAGGGTGCAGGCGAGCCGGTTCCGTCCGGGGTCGAGCGCCACGCGCTGGGCGTCCACCTCGGGCCAGCCGGCCAGGGTGCGCAGTTCGGTGTGCGGCAGCAGCCCCTCGCAGGGCAGCAGGTGTACGGCCCGGGCGGGCGAGACCGTTCCCCCGGTGCCGGTCTGCAACGCCGCGAGCAGCGTCAGCAGCGCACCGAGCGCGATCCAGCGCTTCCCCGCCCCGCGCCACAACTCCCGTACCCGTTCCACGGCCCGCCCCCGTCACCGTCCGCTGTGTCCCCCGCGTGTTCCCAGTGTGCCGCCCGCCACGGGACAGCGGGCCACCGGGGTGACACCGACCGTGTTTCGATGGGGGCATGATCGATGAAGAGCTGGCCATGAAGGTCGAGGAGGCCGTGCGGCTGGTCGCCGCGGAGGAGATCATGCCGCGCTGGCGGCGGCTGGCGGCCGACGAGGTGGCGGTGAAGACGGCGCCGCACGATCTGGTGACCGTGGCGGACCGGCGGGCGGAGGAGCGGCTGACGGAGATACTGCCCCGGCTGCTGCCGGGTTCCGTGGTGGTGGGCGAGGAGGCGGTGGCGGCCGATCCGGCGACGTACGGGCTGCTGGCGGGTGACGCGCCGGTGTGGATCGTCGATCCGGTGGACGGCACCCGGCAGTTCGTGGAGGGCGATCCGGGCTTCTGCACCCTGGTGGGGCTGGCCCGCGGCGGGGTCCTCGAAGGGGCGTGGACCCATGCCCCGGCGCTGGGGCTCACGGCGCGGGCGCGGCGCGGGGCGGGGGCGTTCCTGGACGGGGAGCGGCTGGTGGCCGGTTCGCCCGAGCCGGGCCGGCCGCTGACGGTGGCGCACGCGCATCCGCACTACACCTCCGAGGAGCAGAAGCGCGTCCTGGCCCGGCTGCGGGTGGACGGGGTGGCGCCGCGCGAGTGCGGTTCGGCCGGTCTGGAGTATCTGCGGGTGGCGCGCGGTGAGCTGGACGCGGTGGCGTTCGACTGGGAGTCGGCCTGGGACCACGCGGCGGGGCTGCTGCTGGTGCTGGAGGCGGGCGGTACGCACGAGACGGTGGCGGGGGTGCCGTTCGTGCTGGCCGGCGGCAACGCGCTGCCGTTCACGGCGGCGCGGGACGTGCCGACCGCGCGGCGTATTCTCTCCTTGCTGTCCGGAGCATGAAGAGCGTGCAGAACGTGCAGAGCGTCAACTCATCGGCGAGGGGAGCCGTAACGTGCCGACCATGCGGGACGCGGTGGTGGTGGGGGCCGGTCCGAACGGTCTGACCGCCGCCGTCGAGCTGGCCCGGCGGGGGCTGTCCGTCGAGGTCTTCGAGGCCAAGGAGACGGTGGGCGGTGGCGCGCGCACCGAGGAGCTGACGCTGCCGGGGTTCCGGCACGATCCGTGCTCGGCGGTGCATCCGATGGGCGCGGGGTCGCCGGCGTTCAAGGGGATGCCGCTGGAGCGGTACGGGCTGGAGTGGCTGCACGCCGAGCTGGCGCTGGCGCATCCGTTCCCGGACGGGAGCGCGGCGGTGCTGGCCCGGGAGGTGGGGGTGACGGCGGCGTCGTTCGGGCCGCGCGACGCGGAGGCGTACCGGCGGCTGGTGGCCCCGTATCTGGGCCGGTGGGACACGCTGGCCGGGGATTTCCTGAAGGTGCCGTGGGACGGGCTGCCGCGCGGGCCGCTGACGCTGGCGCGGTTCGGTCTGACGGGGATGCAGCCGGCGGCGTGGGTGGCGCGGGCCCGGTTCCGGGACGAGAAGGCGCGGGCGCTGTTCCACGGCCTGGCGGCGCATGTGATCTCGCCGGCCGGGACGACGCCCGCGACGGCGGCGATCGCGCTGGTGTTCGCGCTGGCGGCGCACGAAGGCGGGTGGCCGATCGCGCGGGGGGGCTCGCAGGCGATCGTGGACGCGCTGGCGGGGTATCTGAGCGCGCTGGGCGGCACGGTGCACACCGGGGTGGAGGTGCGGCGGCTGGACGAACTGCCGCCGGCCCGGGCGTACGTCTTCGACACCTCGCCGACCGCCATGGCGCGGATCGCGGGCCTGGGGCGGGCGTATCCGCGGTTCCGGTACGGGGCCGCCTCGTTCAAGATCGACTACGCGCTGGACGGCCCGGTGCCGTGGACGGCCCCGGAGGCGCACCGGGCGGGGACGGTCCATCTGGGGGCGACCGGCGCGGAGATCGAGACGGCGCTGCGGGCCGCCACGGTGGAGGGGCGGGCGCCCGAGGTGCCGTTCATGATCACCTCGCAGCCCACCCAGCTCGATCCGTCCCGGGCGCCGGCCGGCAAGCACGTGTTCTGGGCGTACGGGCATGTGCCCAACGGCTGGGACGGGGATCTCACGGAGGCGCTGGAGCGGCAGATCGAGCGGTTCGCGCCGGGTTTCCGGGATCTGGTGCTGGCGCGGGCGGTCGCGGGTCCGGCGGAGCTGGCCCGGCGGAACGCCAACTACGTGGGCGGGGACACCGCCTGCGGGGCGTTCAGCGGTCTGCAGACGATGTTCCGGCCGCGCCCGGCGTGGTCCCCGTACACCACCGCGCATCCGGCGGTGTTCCTGTGTTCGCAGGCCGCCTGGCCGGGGCCGGGCGTGCACGGGATGTCGGGGCACAACGCGGCGAAGGTGGTGTGGCGGCGGCTGCGGCAGCAGCGGCTGCGCTGAGACCTGCGGGGGCGGGGCCGCCGGCCCGGGGCCCGCCCCGTCCCACTCCGCTGGTGAGGCCCCGGTGCTCACTCCCCCGGTGGGCGCTCTCCGCTCTCCTCCTGCCGTTCGCGCGCCTGGCCGGCGACCCGGCGCAGCCGCCAGTGCCGCGGGCCGCGGGTCTGTTCCTCGACCGCCTCCCCGACCATGGCGCGTACCGCGTCGCGGACACCGTGCATCGGCAGGTGGCGGGGCATTCCGGCCCCCGGGTCGGAGCGCAGTTCGCGCACCAGCGCCCAGCACATGGCGAGCATGACGACCACGAAGGGCAGCGCCACCAGGATGGTGCCCGAGCGCAGCGCGTTCAGGCCGCCGGCGACCAGCAGGACGGCGGCGACCGCGCCCATCAGCACACCCCAGGCGACCACCAGCCAGCGGCGCGGTTGCAGGGCGCCCCTGCTGGTGAGCGAACCCATCACCAGGGACGCGGAGTCGGCGCTGGTGATGAAGTACAGCATCACCAGGATCATCGCGACGAACGCGGTGACGGTGCCGAGCGGCAGGGCGTCGAGCAGCGCGAACAAGGCGGCTTCCTCCCCCTCGCGGGTGACCTCGCCGGTGAGGTCGGCGCCACCGGTGGAGTCGATGCGCAGGGCGCTGCCGCCCATGATGGAGAACCAGACGATGGAGGCTCCGGAGGGGATGAGCAGGACGCCGATGAGGAATTGCCGGATGGTGCGGCCCCGCGAGATGCGGGCGATGAAGGTGCCGACGAACGGGGCCCATGACATCCACCAGGCCCAGTAGAAGATGGTCCAGGTGCCCAGCCACTCCTGATTGCCGAACGCGCCGGTGCGGGTGGAGAGGACCATGATGTCCTCCAGGTAGTTGCCGACGCCGGCCGGGATGGCCCCCAGGATGTAGACGGTGGGGCCGACCAGGAAGATGAAGAGGGCGAGGCCGGCGGCCAGCACGATGTTGATGTTGCTGAGCCATTTGACGCCCTTGTGCAGGCCGCTGAAGGCGGAGACGACGAACGCGGCGCCGAGCGCGCCGATGATGATCAGCCGCAGGGTGAGGGTGTCGTCGAGGCCGGTGGTGATGTCGAGGCCCCGGGAGACCTGGAGGGCGCCCAGGCCCAGGCTGGTGGCGGTGCCGAAGACGGTGGCGAAGACAGCGAGCAGGTCGATGAGCCGGCCGGGCCAGCCCGTGCTCATCCGCTCGCCGATGAGCGGGACGAAGACGGCGCTGATCCGGTTTCCGCGTCCCTTGCGGAAAGTGGCGTAGGCCAGGCCGAGTCCGGCGATGCCGTAGATGGCCCAGGGGTGCAGCGTCCAGTGGAAGAAGGAGAATTCCAGCGCGGTGCGGGCGGCTCCGTCGCTGCCTGGCTCGATGTCGCCGAACGGGGGCGGGGAGGCGAAGTGGAGCAGGGGTTCGCCGACACCGAAGAACATCAGCCCGATGCCCATGCCGGCGGCGAACATCATGGCGACCCAGGAGAGCGCGGAGAACTCCGGCTCGTCGTCGTCGCGCCCCAGCCGGATACCGCCGAAGCGGCTGAAGGCGATGACGAGGCAGGTCACCAGGAAGACGTTGCCCGCGATGATGAACAGCCAGGCGAAGTTGGCCAGCACCCAGTTCAGGGCGTGATCGGTGGCGGAGGAGAAGTTGTCCTTGCCGAACGCCGCCCAGGCCACCACGCCGAGCACGGCGATCATGCCGATGGTGATGACGGTGGCATCGGGTGCCGGGTCGGGGCGGTGCGGCGTCCCGGTCCCGGTGTCGGGGGGCTCGGGAGGGGCAGTCGCGTCCGTGGTCATAGTGCACCACTATGGGACGCATCTCCCCGTTCGGCGGGATCGGCACGCCGCGATGTGAGCGGCGCGGCAGCGGGAAGGCATGGCCTCCGGCGGCGCACGGCGGATAGGGTCGCCCGGGCATGACTGCCTGGACACATGCAACGAAGCGACCACAACAGGGGCAGACCATGGGTCAGACGGCGCGCGTACTCATCGCCGCGGACAAGTTCAAGGGGTCACTCACCGCGGCGGAGGTCGCCGCCCATGTCACGGCGGGCCTGCACCGGGTCCGGCCGGAGGTGGCGGTGGAGGCCCTGCCGGTGGCCGACGGGGGCGACGGTACGGTCGCGGCGGCGGTGGAGGCCGGTTTCACCCTCCACGAGCGGGAGGTGACGGGGCCGCTGGGCGCGCCGGTCACGGCCGGGTTCGCGGTACGCGGCGGGACCGCGATCGTGGAGATGGCGGAGGCGTCGGGGCTGCGGCATCTGCCGCCGGGGGTGTTCGCGCCACTGACCGCGACCACCTACGGCACCGGGGAACTGCTGTGCGCGGCGCTGGAGACGGGCGCGCGCACCATCGTGCTGGGGGTGGGCGGCTCGGCCACCACCGACGGCGGGGCCGGCATGCTGGCGGCGCTGGGGGCCCAGCTGCTGGACGAGGACGGCGACCCGCTGCCGCACGGGGGCGGCCCGCTGCGCGAACTGGTGAGCGCCGACCTGACCGGCCTCGACCCGCGGTGGAAGGACACCGAGGTCATCCTGGCCAGTGACGTGAACAACCCGCTGACCGGCCCGCGGGGCGCGGCAGCGGTCTACGGCCCGCAGAAGGGCGCCGACCCGGAGGCCGTCGCAACCCTGGACGCGGCGCTGGGCCACTTCGCCGCGGTGCTGGACCGCACCGACCTGGCCGCCGCCCCCGGCGCGGGCGCGGCGGGCGGCGTCGGCTTCGCCGCGCTGGTCGGCCTGAACGCCGTCTTCCGGCCCGGGATCGAGGTGCTGCTCGACGTGCTGGGCTTCGCCCCGGCGCTGGAGCGGGCCACGCTGGTGATCACCGGCGAGGGCTCACTCGACGAGCAGACCCTGCACGGCAAGGCCCCGGCGGGCGTGGCGGCGGCCTCCCGCGCGGCCGGCCGCAAGGTGGTCGCGGTCTGCGGCCGGCTGGCCATCGACAACCGGGCTCTGCGCTCGGCGGGCATCGAGCGCGCGTACCCGCTGTCCGCGCTGGAGCCGGACCCGGCCGTCTCGATGCGCAACGCGGGCCCGCTGCTGGAGCGCGCGGCGGAGGAACTGGCCCGCGATCACCTGTAGGCCGGCCCGGATCGGCCGCCGCGCGCCAGCATTCCGAGACCAGCCCCGAACACCAGCAGCGATGCCGCCCAGGCCAGCCCGTCCCCGGGCGGCATCGCGACGACGGTCCAGGGGCGCGGGGCAAACGCGTCGCCATATCCGAAGAGCGTCACCAGGATGAGCCATACCACGGGCACGGCCCCCGCCCCGCGCTCCCCGGCGAACCCGCGTGCCAGCAACATCAGCCCGCACAGGAACAGGAGATTGCGCCCCGTGGACGCGGCAGCGCCGAAACCCAGTAGTTCGGACATCGCGTATCCGAGCAGGACAGACAGCACGGCGGTCGCAGACACCATGGCGAGGTCGTATCGCCACACCGACCGCACACCTGTCAACTCCGCTGAGAGCAACCTGTTGCCGAGGCAGAACAACAACACGAGGCAGTTGATCAACGGAAGGAACAACGCCAGCGGTGTGGCGGGCGGCGAGCCCGCTGAAAGCGAGGGCAAAACAACGCCGCCGTCCCCGAGGACGGTCATGGCGAGGAGGTAGAGCCCGCCCCCAGCGGCGAGAGTCCACAGGCGTCGGGCCCGCATCCAGAGCATCATGCCGCCCTCACATGGTGTCCGGGACGCAGGAGCGCATCTGTTCAGTGTGCGCCAGGAACCACTCCCGCTGCTCTGCCAACGGCAGTTCCCGGATCTCGTGCGCGGCCGGCAGGTAACTCGCGTAGTAGGGCATCACATCGCTATCCGCCGTGCCAACGGTGACCCAGAGCCACACTCGGGCGAGCCCCCAAGCCTCATGGTCCCTGACGTGGCCCGGCGGACACTGCGGCGGTGAAGGAAGAGCACTCTCAGCCAGCGCAAGGCGCTGCTGAGTCGGAGAAAAGGAGGGGTGGGCGTCAAGAACCCAGGTATCCGCGGGAATCGAGGCGCGTGGTGACAACATCGAGATTCGCTCGGGTTCCGTGAATCCTGCGTTGACGAGGAGCGGCAGCACCTCATCAGCAGCTTGTCGGGAATCCGACAACATCTCTTGATACTCGGGAGGCACACATATATCGGGGCTTCCGCCGGAACAGACCAATGCTACTGAGCGGGGCACCCACGGAGGATCGTATCGCCAGTCCGCAACCAGCGTGTACGACCCGAGCGCTCCGGCCGTCAGACAGACCGCCGCGAAGAAGCCACGCAAGGAAAAATGCCGGAATACAGGAGCTACAATTGACGCAACTGCACCGATCAATCCGAGGGCCAATAGTGCAGGGGCCGCCCAGCTGCCCACCGGGAATGCTTCCGTCACACCCGGTCCGCCGGCGAGTTGCCCATTCATATACCGGAGCCAGAGGGGAGACCCCAGGCTACCTGGCATACCCATCCACAAGTACACCGCGAGCAACATTACCGGGGCTGCGATGATTCCGGGTATGAGGCATCCGAGCAGAAATCCGAGGGCACTGTGCGAGAGGACGACCAAAGCGGAGGAAAGCAAGACGGGTAGGCTCGCCAGGTCGGGTAAAGCCGACAGCTTCACTCCAGCCGAAATAAGTCCGATGGACAGTCCCGCTCCGGCGAGTACAGCTACAGGCACCAGAGCGTTTGTCGCAATTCGATACCGGCTCCGAAGATTTGGCATTCGCCACACACCGGCCCGGGTCAACCGTGCCGCCTCCCATGCGGCACAAGCTGCACAAGCTGCAGAAATCAGGAAAACCGGCTCCACCCCTGCGCCAACCACCCCCGCACCGTATCCCTCTTCCTCCCATTGCGCCGCGCTCCCCGCAAGCCACCAGGCCAGCGCCAGCATCGGTAGCGCTCCCCAGGCAGTGCTGGATATTCGCAGCCCGCTCAGGAAGCCCATGACTCCTCCGGCCCGGACAGTTTATGGAAGGCCGCCTCGGCACGTCGCCCCGGAGCTATGTCATTCGGGGCGTGAGCCAGGAAGCCGTCGACCGTGCCGGAGAACACGATTCTTCCTCCGTCCAGAACTACTACATTGTCGAAATCGGTTTCCACATCAGCCACATCATGCGTGGAGACAATGGCATGCACATGATCAGGCAATCGATGCAATACGTTCTGGAAGACTCGCCGTTGCCGTGGATCCAGACCGGCCGTGGGTTCGTCCAGCAGCAGCACCTCAGCGTCATGGATCAACGCCTGTGCCACAGCGACCCGCCGCAACTGACCACCGGACAGCTGGGACGCTTTGCGGTCCGCAAACGGCTCCATCTCCACCCAGCGCAGCGCTTCGACAGCCCGGCGCCGGGCATGACTCCGCCGCATTCCCTTCAACCACCCCGCGTAGGCCACCTGCTCCCGGACTGTCAGCCCGGCAACGGCCTGTGCTTGCTGAGGCAGCCAGGCCACCTGACGTCGGTACTCCGCCAGGTCGGACCGCCGATCAGTCCGCAATTCCCCGTATCGGACACGGCCGACCGCCGGCACACGAACCGACGCAGCCAAGGAAAGCATCGTGCTCTTCCCTGCACCGTTGACACCCAGGAATACCGTATTTCCTACAGGGAATTGGAAGGTGAGATCATCCAGAATTTTGCTGCGCCGCCCGTAGCCAAATGTGCAGTGGCGAAAATTTATTGGCATATTCTCATTAAGTTCGACTTCATCGACAGACCGGATGGCCCCGACATCATGTCGGGGCCATCGCAGCAACAATTTGACGCCTTACCAGCTGACCTCGACCTTTCGAACATAGAGGTACGTGTGGGTGTTCCCATTGACGCTGAGGATAGTAAAACGATAGTTTGCAGGCGGCTGGTCTCCGAAGTTGCCAGTCGAGGTCCCGGAATCCCCCATGCAAGAACGCGCGGTCCTCTTACCCCTGTCACGGTCGGGGAGCAAATTTCTCACCTGTGAGAGCTGGAGCCGGGCGCGCTCATCCGCCACACCGGTGGCCGAGGTGTAACAGCGCGTCCAAGAAATCAACGTGTCGACGCTACTCCTGTTGTCCTTCCAGGTTCTGGAATGGAAACCTGGAAGGACCTCGCTCATGCTGCTCTCGAATCCACCTAAAATCTGCGCGTCTTCAGATCCGCCGGAAGCTGCCGCCGCTGCCGGGGAGAATGACACGCTCAATCCGAGGATAGCCGCCGCCACCACAAGCGAACGACCCCAATTTCGCACTTCCCTCAAGCTCAATCGCATGACCCATCCCATAGAGAGCACGACAAAGGGAGGCAGGATCCCACCCCCACTGAGACAAGGACACTACACGATCGCCTGAAAGCTTCAACACCGTCTTCATACTTACCCTTTACTGCTGGGGCCCATACGAGATGCTTCTCCCAATAAGCTCCGGGACGGCACATCATCCCGAAAGGCACCCATAGTGGCTTTTTGTCGCTTTCAGCTCCAGCTCCACCACTCGCTCCAGGGGCTCACTACCCGCCGCAACGCCCAGGACCGCCCGGCAAAGAAGCGTCGGGCGAAGAACGACTCTGCCCCTATCCAATAACCCGACAGTAGAAGAACATCTCCACTGCTGGTGCCCGCCACCAGCACCACGCGACATCTGGCGCCGGCGGAAACGCGGCATCGCCCTGATCAACGGCACCGAGGGATGGAGGGGATCCGTCCTGGAACGCGGCACAGGCGTTCCGCGCTCACCCCGCAGCGCCGCGCGTCCACGTAACTCATGCGGATGCGTTGTGTCCCTGGCGACCAGGCCGCCCACTTGGCCGAGAGACCAACAGTGGTTCGCGAGTCGGAGCCGACCGTGCCGCCCGGCGGGTCAGGGTTCGGTCGTGGAGACCACGTACACCCGGGGGTTCTCCTCCTTGGTGACATCCACCGTGATCGTCACCTGGGGGGCCGAGGCGTCGCCGGGGATGACCGTGCTGGCGTAGGTGCGCTCCGGGTCGTCGAAGGACCAGCCGACCACGTCCGCCTGGCTGGGCGCTATGGCGATGGTGCCCTCCTCCAGGGCCGCGCGTTCGGTGCCCGCCTCCTCCAGGAAGACCGCCAGCTGGCCGGGGGTGGTGCGGAACTGCACGTACATCGTGCTGCGCTGCCAGGCGTTGGTCTCGTAGTAGCCGACGTAGGTGGAGCCGTCCGGGATCGGGATGTCGTAGATCCGGCGCTGCACCTTGCTGGGCCACTCGTAGATCAGGGCCCGCGCCGAGGCGGAGCGGGCCTTGTCCTCGCCGCTCTCCCGGCTCTGCCACGCCGACAGCGCCAGATACCCGGCCGGGATCGCGATCAGCAGCACCACGACGATCGCCGCCAGCCAGCGGTGCCGGGGGCGGTGCGGCGGGCGCTCGGTGTCCGGGGTGGTGCTCATGAGCTGATCGACCACGTGCGGGGCAAGGTCAGATCGAAGCCGCCCCGGTGGACGCGCTCGGCCCGGCGGCGGTTGGCGCGGCGGAAGCGGCGGGCCACCAGGCGGGCCAGGTCGGCGGCGCCGACCATACCGGCGTCGGTGCCGAGCTGGGCCCGGACGATACGGGCCTCGGGGCGGTAGCCGCGGCCGGTGAGCTGGCGGCGGAACGCGTCCCTGGCCGGTCCGATGAGCAGATCGTCCGCCTCGCTGACGCCGCCGCCGATGACGAAGCAGGACGGGTCGAGGGCGGCGGCGAGATTGGCGATGCCCACCCCGAGCCAGTGGCCGATGTCCTGGAGCAGTTCGACGCACATGGCGTCGCCCTCCCGGGCCAGCTCCGTGATCATCGGCCCGGTGATCTCGCTGATCTGGCCGCTCACCCGCTCCAGCGTGTGGTGCGCCACCGGGGAGTCGGCGGCGGCCAGCTCGCGGGCCTCGCGCACCAGGGCGTTGCCCGAGCTGTACTGCTCCCAGCAGCCCCGGTTGCCGCACGGGCAGCGGTGCCCGCCGGGCACCACCTGCATGTGGCCGAACTCCCCCGCCACCCCGTACTGGCCGCGTTTGACCCGGCCGCCCTCCAGTATGGCGCCGCCGATGCCGGTGCCCAGGGTGATCATCACCAGCTGGTCCTGGCCGCGCCCGGCGCCGAACCGCCACTCCGCCCAGGCGGCGGTGTTGGCGTCGTTGTCCACCATCACCGGCACCGCGAGCCGCGAGGTCAGCGCGTCGCGCAGCGGCTCGTTGCGCCAGGCCAGGTGCGGGGCGAACAGCACCTTGGAGCGGTCCGCGTCCACCCAGCCGGCCGCGCCGATGCCCACCGCGTGCACGTCGTGCCGGTCCGAGAGGTCCAGCACCAGCTCGGCGATGGTGTCCTCGACGACCTTGGGGCTCTTGGACTTGTCCGGCGTCTCGGTCCGCACCCGCTCCAGGATGGTGCCGTCGGCGTCCACGACACCGGCCATCACCTTGGTGCCGCCGATGTCGATGCCGACGGTGGGCACTCTGGGCGCCGACAGGTGCGAGCGGCGCTCCCGGGTGGCGATGGTGCGCAGCACCGTCGCCCTCGCCGATGACCGGTGGACTCGCTCACGGTAGGTACTCATCGGCTCGATTCTGCCCTACGCCGCGCTAGGCGGCGTCCGTGGGATCGCCCCGCCGCAGTTCGTGCCCCAGCTCGGCCAGCTCGGCGCCGCCCGCCATCTGGCGGGTCAGTTCGTCGAGGGTGATCTCGTCGGCGCGGTGGCTGCCGGCCATCGTGCCGCGCATGAGCAGCACGAACCGGTCCCCGACGAGATGCGCGTGGTGCGGGTTGTGGGTGATCAGCACGACGGCCAGGCCCGCGTCGCGGGCGGCGGCCACGTACCGCAGGACGACCCCGGCCTGTTTGACGCCGAGGGCGGCGGTCGGCTCGTCCAGCACCAGGACGCGGGCGCCGAAGTGCACGGCGCGGGCGATGGCCACGCACTGCCGCTCGCCGCCGGACAGGGTGCCGATGGGCTGGTCCACGTCCCGCAGCTCGATGCCCATCCGGGCCAGGGCCGAACGGGTGGTGGCACGCATCGTGGCCACGTCGAGACGGCGCAGCGGGCCGCGCCCCTTGACGGGCTCGGAGCCGAGGAAGAAGTTCCGCCAGATGGGCATGAGCGGGACGACGGCCAGGTCCTGGTAGACGGTGGCGATGCCCCGGTCCAGGGCCTCGCGCGGGGAGCCGAGGTGCAGCTCGGTGCCGTCGAGGCGGTACGCGCCGGCGTCGTGGCGGTGCAGCCCGGAGATGATCTTGATGAGGGTGGACTTGCCCGCGCCGTTGTCGCCCAGGACGCAGGTGACCTCGCCGGCGCCTGCGGTCAGCGAGACCTCGGTGAGGGCGCGGATGTTGCCGTAGAGCTTGCTGACCCGCTCCAGCTCCAGCAGGGGTGCGCGGTCGTTCATGGGGTGGCCTCCGCCCGCTTGCGGATCCAGGCGTTCAGCAGCGTGGCCAGCAGCAGCATGGCGCCCAGGAAGAACTTGAACCAGTTCGGGTCCCACTGGGCGAAGACGATGCCCTTGTTGGTCATCCCGAAGATGAACGCGCCGACCGCGGCGCCGATCGCCGAACCGTAGCCGCCGGTGAGCAGACAGCCGCCGATGACGGCCGCCGCGATGTAGATCAGCTCGTTGCCGATGCCCTCGCTCGACTGGATGACGTCGTAGCTGAAGAGCAGGTGCTGTCCGGAGATCCAGGCGGCCAGCGCCACCCCCAGGTACAGGCCGATCTTGGTGCGGCTGACCGGTACGCCGACCGCGCGGGCCGCCTCGGGGGCGCCGCCGACGGCGTAGATCCAGTTGCCGGCCCGGGTGCGCAGCAGGATCCAGGTGGCGAGCGCGAGCAGGCCCAGCCACCACAGGACGGTGACGTTGATGCTGACGCCGCCCACCTGGTAGCGGGCGGCGAACACGGAGCGGGCGGCGTCGAAGCCGTCCATGTCGCCGATGCTGCGGGTGGTGACGGTGCCGCTGATGACCTTGGTCAGGCCCAGGTTGATGCCGGTCAGCATCAGGAAGGTGCCCAGCGTGATGATGAAGGAGGGCAGCTTGGTGCGCACCAGCATGAAGCCGTTGAACAGGCCGACGGCGAGGGTGACCAGGAGGGACACGCCCACGCCCACCCACACGTTGGCGGTGAGCTGGTAGCTGACCTGGGAGGAGACCAGCGCCGAGAAGGTGACCAGCACCCCGGTGGACAGGTCGAACTCCCCGCCGATCATGAGCAGGGCCACCGGGACGGCCATGATGCCGATGGTGGAGGAGGCGTAGACGACCGTGGACAGGGAGCCGAGCTTCAGGAAGCTGTCGGCGACGATCGCGAAGAAGACGAACAGGGCGGCGGCGCCGATGACGGCGCCCAGTTCCGGGCGGCCCAGCAGCCGGCGCGGCAGCGACCGGCGTATGAGGCGGTCGTCGCCCGCGGGGCGGCCCGCGGCGGGCGGCGGGGTGGGGGCGGTCGTGGTCTCGGTCACCGGGTGCCTCGCTGGGCGTACTCGATCAGGGCCTCGGCCTCGTCCGGGGTGACGATCTGCGGGCCGGTGAGCACCGGCTGTCCGCCGCCGAGCATGTTGCCGTTGGTCAGGTGCAGCCACAGCAGGTCGACCGACTCGTAGCCCTGGAGGTAGGGCTGCTGGTCCACGGCGAAGGCGATGGTGCCGTCCCGGAGGCCGACGGCGACCTGGGCGTTCAGGTCGAAGGTGACGATCTCGGCGTCACTGCCGGCCTGCTCGGCGGACTTGGCGGCGACCGCCGCGTACGGGGCGCCGAGGGTGATGACGGTGTCCAGGGCCGGGTCGGTGATCAGCTGGGCCTCCAGGGTGGACTCCAGCGCGGGCATGTTGGCGCCGTCCGCGTACAGGTACTCCACGGTGCCGTCGAAGGTGTTGCGGACGCCGTCGCAGCGCTGTTCGTGGCCGACGTTGCCCTGCTCGTGGAAGAGGCAGACGGCCTTGGCGGCGCCGCGCGCGTTCAGTTCCTCGCCGACCGCCTCGCCGGCCAGCACCTCGTCCTGGCCGATGTGGGCCAGGGCGCCGTAGCCGGCCGAGACGTCCTGGCCGGAATTGACGGTGATCACCGGGATACCGGCCGCGACGGCGCGGCGCACCACGTCCTCCATGGCCTCCGGCTTGGCGAGGGTGACGATCAGTCCGTCCACGCCCTGGTCGATGGCCGCCTGCACCAGCTGGGCCTGCTGTCCGGCGTCGCTGTGGTGGGAGTAGAGGAAGTTGATGTCGTCCTTCTCGGCCGCCACCTCGGCGCCGGAGCGCACGATGTCCCAGTAGGTGTCGCCGTCACCGGAGTGGGTGACCATGGCCACGGTGTAGCCGTCGGCGCCGGTACCGGCCGCGCTGCCGCCACCGCCGCCACCGCCGCCGGTGGTGGCCTCGGCCGTGGCCTCGGCGTTCTCCGCCCGCCGGCCGCCGGTGGAGCTGCATCCGGCCATCAGCAGCATGGCGGTGAGCAGCAGCACGGCGGTGGCGGCCCGGCCCGTCCGCCTGCCTCGTCGTCGGCTCATGCGCACCTCACCACGCGGCCCCGTCTCCTTCGTTCGTCTGTTTCCTCCGGCATGTGTCCGGCCGGGAGTACCGGCCCAGTATCCGCCACGCCGTCCGGAACGGTACCGGCGGGATCCCGCCAGGCCCGTGCCCGGGGTCACCCGGGGGGCTGCTGCGGCACCAGCAGGCGGTTGACCAGGGACTCGATCAGTTCCTGCTCGTGGTGGCCGGCGAGCAGTTCGGGGACGGTGAGTTCGTTGACGATGAGCCCGAGCATGGCGAGGTACAGCAGGAACACCCCGGTGCGGCCGCCGGGCAGGCCGTGGTCGACGTGGAAGTCGGTCAGCTGCCGTACCTCGGCCTGGAGGAAGGGGCTCAGTTCGGCGGCCAGCTCCGGGCGGCGGGTGGCTTCCAGGCGCAGCTCCAGCATGGCGAGGTGGCCGGCCCGGTCGGCGCGCAGCCGTTCCATGAGCTGGCCCATCAGGGCGGTGACCAGTTCCCGGGACGGGGCCGCTTCCAGGGTGCGGGCGAGCCGCTCGGGGTCGGGGGCGAGCCGTTCCTGGACGCGGGCCATCAGCTGGCCGAGCAGCTGGGAGCGGTTGCTGAAGTAGTTGGAGGCGGTGCCGGTGGGGACGCCGGCCGCCTTGTCGACGGCGCGCAGGGTCAGGCCGCGGGAGCCCTGCTCGGCGAGGACGCCGATGGCGGCGTCCAGGAGGGCGGTTCGGCGGGCGGGGTTCTGGCGCATCCGGATCTCCCTTGACTCCACTGCATGTGCAGTACTACGTTCACACCACTGCAAGCAGAGTACATCAGTCGGCAGGAGTTCCCGTATGCGCTCTCTCACCTATTACGTCGCCGTCACCCTCGACGGCTACATCGCCGCCCCCGACGGCAGCTTCGGCTTCTTCCCCATCGAGCCCGACGTCACGGAGGCGATGCTGCCCGAATACCCCGAGACGGTGCCCGTGCAGGGCCGCACGGCGCTGGGCCTCGAAGACGTCCCGAACCGGCGGTTCGACACCGTGCTCATGGGCTGGGGCACCTATCTGCCGGCCCTCGGCGAGGGCATCACCAGCCCCTACCCGCATCTGGAGCAGTACGTCTTCTCCCGCACCAGGACCGGCACCGACCCCTCGGTGCGGGTCACCGCCGAGGACCCGGTGACGGTGGTGCGGGAGCTGAAGCGGCGCGAGGGCGACCTGGGGATCTGGCTGTGCGGCGGCGGCAAGCTGGCCGCGGCGCTGCGCCCGGAGATCGACGAGCTGGTCATCAAGCGCAACCCGATCGTGCTGGGCTCGGGCATCCCGATGTTCGACGGCCCCTTCGAGCCGCTCCGCTTCACCCCGGTCGCCACTCGCGCCTTCGGCTCCGGCGTCAGCGTGACCCGGTACACCCGGGCCGGCGCGGACGTGGACGGCTGAACCGCGGACGGCTAGCGGACCGGCGGCTTCCAGCGCACCGGCAGCCGTACCGGGCCGCGCACCAGGGACCCGTCCCGCCAGGCGATGGCGGCCGGGTGGATGTCCAGGGTGAGGTCGGGCACGCGGTCGAGCAGCAGGGTGCGCAGCGCGATCCGGCCCTCCAGCCGGGCCAGCGGGGCCCCCAGACAGTGGTGGATGCCGTGCCCGAAGGCGAGGTGGCCCGAGGTGTCGCGGCGGATGTCGAAGCGGTCGGGTCCGGGGAAGCGCTCCGGGTCGCGCCCGGCGTCGGCGATGGCCGGCAGCACGAGTTCGCCGCCGCCCGGGATGACGGTGCCGGCGATCTCGTACGGCTCCCGGGTGAAGCGGTACGTGGGGGTGGACACCGGTCCGTCGTAGCGCAGGATCTCCTCGACCGCGCCGTCCAGCAGGTCCGGGTCACCGCGCAGCAGGGCGAGCTGATCGGGGTGCTGGAGCAGGGCGAGCACGCCGTTGCTGATGAGGTTCACGGTGGTCTCGTGCCCGGCCACGAGCAGCAGCCAGGCCATGCCGACGAGTTCGGCGGGGGCCAGCCGGTCGCCGTCCGCGTCGGCGGTGTGGATCAGCGCGCTCATCAGGTCGTCGCCCGGCCTGGACCGCTTGGCGGCGATGAGTTCTTCCAGGTACTGGCTCATCAGGCCGACCGTCTCGTGTTTGGCGTCCTTGTCGAGGGAGGCGCCGAGCACCTGGTTGGACCAGGCGCGGAAGCGGTCGCGGTCCAGGAAGGGCACACCCAGCAGTTCGCAGATGACGGTGATGGGGAGCGGGAAGGAGAAGGCGTCCACCAGATCGGCGGCGCCGTCCGGGTCCGCCAGCATCGTGTCGAGCAGGTCGTCGGTGATCTCCTGGACGCGCGGCGCCAGCGCGGCCACCCGGCGCGGGGTGAACTCCCGGGCCACCAGCCTCCGCATCCGGGTGTGGTCGGGCGGGTCGGCGCCGAGCATGTGCGTGGCCGGGGAGACCCGGGAGCCGCGCAGCCGCGGGTTCGCGTGCCGCCAGTCCTTGGTCAGCCGGTTGTCGGCGAGGACGGACCTGGCGTGCCGGTGGCCGACCACCAGCCAGCCCTGCGTGCCCTCGGGGAACCGGACCCGGTGGACGGGGCCGCGCCGGCGCAGCTCGGCGAAGACGGCGTAGGGGTCGCGGGTGAAGTCGGCGCCCACGGCGTGCTGATCGACGAGATCGATGACGTCATCGTCCTGGTTCATATCTGAGCACTTCACAGCCGCACACGGCGGTAAACGCCGTTCCGGGACCGCGCGCAGGAGCGAAGGGTGACGGTGCCGGGGCCGCGCGCAGATGTGGGGTACGCGGGCCCCGGCGCCGTCTGTGGGGGGACGCCGGTCCGTGGGGGCGCCGGGCTGGGCGGCCGTATCAGCAGCCGTAGTTGATCAGCCGGAAGGAGGCGTAGTGGTCGGCGGTGTAGTAGTCCTCACGGTAGGAGTCGCCCGTGACGATGCGCCGGGCGCCACGGGTGCTGCTGCCGGGTGTGATGACCGTGTACTCCTTGTAATACCCACTTGCCCGGCTCGGCAGCAGCCCTTCACGGTTGTAGAACGTCGTGCCGTCCTGGGGGAACGGGTAGGGGCCGCCGCGGGCGATGAGGCCGAGGGTGTCGTACGCCTGCGCGGGCAGGGCGCTGTAGCAGACGTTGCCCACGGCGGTGGGGGCGACGTCGGTGACGGAGACGGTGGAGGGTGTGGGGGTAGGGGCTGCGCTCGCGGTGGCGGCGCCGCCACCGAGGAGCAGTGAGGTGGCGAGGGCGCCCATGGCGCCGTTCCGCACGATCCTGGAGAGGAAGTTCATGCCCATGCCAATAGTGTGACGCGCGTAGCGTGACCGGCGTCAACGACACCTGCCGGAATTCCTCCAGGAGTTCACAACGCCGCCGGGCAACTCCACAGCATCTCCCGGTCAGCTGAGCGAACCGTACAGACGCAGCCGGGCGATACCGCCGTCCGGGAAGATGTCCAGCCGGGCGTGGGTGGCGGGCGGGCCCTCTGGCACCACGAACCGGTGCACGGTGTCCGGCAGCAGCGCGGTGCGCGGCAGCAGGGCGCGCCACCGGCCCGCCGCCCCGTCACGGACCGAAACCGCCGCGTGGCCGGGGGCGTTGCCCTTGAAGCAGCCGGTGTCGATCTCCACCGCGCGCACCACGCAGCGCCCGGCCAGCCGGTAGCGCACCCAGTCGTGCCCGTCGTCGCGGCGGCGTCTGGTCTCCCAGCCCTCCCCCATGGTGCGCGGGCGGCCGGGGACGATGGTGTTCAGCGGCGAGGAGTAGAACCGGTCGGAGGCGTCCTCGGCGAGGCCCCCGTACTCCAGGGCCGCCACGTCGAAGGTGCCGAGCGCCCGCAGCCAGGCCGGGTCGGGCCGCACCTCCCCGTACGCCCGCAGCCGTGCGATGCCGCCGTCCGGATACTGCCGCAGCCGCAGATGGGTGAAGCGCCGCCGGGCGGCCGCCGGGACCTCGAAGACATTGGCGGCGTGCCCGCCCGTCTCGGTGCGCGGCACGAGTGCGGTCCACCGGGTGGCCGGTCCGAGCAGCGTGGCGGCGTCCGGGTGGCCATCGGCCTCGGTCGCCTCGACGGAGACGGTGTGCGGATGATTGCCGCGGAAGTGGGCGGTGTCCACCAGCAGGCCGTGCACGACGCCGGGCGCTCCGAGGCGGATGAGCGCCCAGTCGTGGTCGTCCGGGGTGACGGCGCGGCGCCGCCGGGACTCCCAGCCGTCCATGATCTTGCCGCGGGTGCCGAACGCGGCCGGGTCGAAGCGGGCGGGCGCCGGGGCGAGCAGATGGTCGCGCTCGGCGAAGAACTCGTCGGAGGCGGCCAGGACGGTGCCGCCGATCCGCCGGTCGGCGAGATCGGCGAGCGCGGTGAAAGGGACGTCCCGCGGGTCGGGGGCCCGGTAGTCGTCGTAGGGGTCGCCGCCGGTGTACGGGGCGGCGGGGCCGGTGAAGTGCGCGGTGGTCATGGCGTGGAACTGCTCCTCACGGGGGTCGCGGCCGGGCCGGGGGCCGGCTCGCGGTCGATGAGCCCGCCTGTCCTGACCAGCCACCGCCCGCGCACCCCAATGTGTTCGAGCCGCAGCGCTGACGCGCCCCACTGCCCATGCAGTGTCCATCACGCG
>NZ_JBHWJL010000062.1:0-22007 GCF_042731495.1 Streptomyces sp. NPDC059853 | reverse complement strand
CGTCCGAGAGCGGCCCCCCCGAGCAGGTACCGGCACCCGGCGGCGAGGGGGGTGAACCCTCGGCGGAGTCGGACAACGGCCCCGCCGACGAGGGGGGTGATGGCAATCGCAGCAGCCTGGATCCGATCGGAGGGCTGCTCGGTTAGGCGGCGTCCTCGGCAGCGGCGGCTGACCGTCTCCCGCTGAACCCCACCCCCGGCCCCGGCCCCGGTGCGCGATCCCCGCGCGCCGGGGCCGGGGCGCGTTTGCCGGAACGGCAAGGTGCCTTGGTCCGGGCCGCGCCGCGCCGGACGATGATCGTGTCCGACGAGGGGCGACACAGAGGGAGAAGTCACCATGCCGGAACAGCAGCCGGAACCCGTCCACCGCACCGTTCCGGTCCAGGGCGGCCGGATCCACTGTGTCGAGCAGGGCAGCGGCCCGCTGGTGCTGCTGGTGCACGGCTTCCCCGAGTCCTGGTACTCCTGGCGCCACCAGCTGCCCGTCATCGCCGCCGCCGGCTACCGGGCGGTGGCCGTCGACGTGCGCGGCTACGGCCGTTCCTCCAAGCCCGCGGACGTGGACGCGTACCGGATGCTCGCGCTCGTCGGCGACGCGGTGGGCGTGGTCTCCGCGCTCGGCGAGCGCACCGCCGCCGTCATCGGCCACGACTGGGGCTCGGGGATCGCCGCGCACGCGGCGCTGCTGCGGCCCGAGGTGTTCACGGCGGTGGGCATGCTCAGCGTGCCCTACAGCCCGCCGGGCGGGCCGCGCCCCAGTGAGGTGTTCGCCGCGATGGGCGGCGAGGAGGAGTTCTACGTCCGCTACTTCCAGCGGCCGGGCCGCGCGGAGGCGGAGATCGAGGCGGACGTACGGGGCTGGCTGGCGGGCTGTTACGCGGCCATGAGCGGCCCCACCGTCGATCCGGGCCTGTACTTCGTCCCGGCCGGGGCGCGGATGGCGGACCGCTTTCCGCCGGACGGCCCGCCCGTCTGGCTGACCGAGGCCGATCTCGACGTGTACGCGGGGGAGTTCGAGCGGACCGGCTTCGCGGGCGCGCTGAACCGGTACCGCACCATGGACCGGGACTGGGAGGACCTGGCGCCGTGGAACGGTGCCCCGATCACCCAGCCGTCGCTGTTCATCGGTGGCGCCGAGGACGCCTCCATCGGCTGGCTGTCGGCCGCCGTCGACGCCTTCCCCACCACGCTGCCGGGGCTGGTCTCCTCGCATCTGCTGCCGGACACCGGCCACTGGGTGCAGCAGGAACGCCCCGAGGAGGTCGGGGCGTTGCTGGTGGACTGGCTGCGGACGGCGTACCCGGAGCGGCGGTAGGACGAGGTGCGTGCGGCCGGCTGCGGCCGGCCGCCGTGCGGTCAGCCGCGCCGCTGGTGGGCGTCCAGTTCGCGGGCGGCCTCGGTGAGGTCCTTGGCGGTGTCGATGGCCCGCCAGAACGTGCCCTGCGGCAGGTCGAAGCCCGCCAGCCGGCGGGCGCGGGCGAGCCGGGGGAAGGTGGTCCGCTCGTGGTCGCCCCGGTCCGGCAGCAGCGCGGTGAACTCGGGGGCGAAGACGTAGATGCCCGCGTTGACGAGGTAGGGGGACGGCGGGGCCTCGATGAAGTCGAGGACGTGACCGAACTCGTCGGTCTCCACCACACCCCACGGGATGCGCGGCCTGGCGAGCGCCAGCGTCGCGGTGGCGTCCCGCTCGGCGTGGAAGGCGGCCATGTCCCGCAGCGAGAAGCTGGTCCAGATGTCGCCGTTCGTGGCGTACCAGGGCTCGTCCGGGCGGGGCAGCGCCGCCGCCGCGTACTTCAGCCCGCCGCCGCGGCCGAGCGGTTCGGTCTCCACGACGGTGGACACCCGCAGCGGCAGCTCCGCCTTCTCCAGCCACTCCTGGAGCACTTCGGCGAGATGGCCGCAGGAGATCACGGCGTCGGTGACGCCCTCGGCGGCGAGCCAGCGCAACTGGTGGCCGATGATCGGCACCCCGGTACCGGGGATCTCCACCATCGCCTTGGGCCGGTCGTCGGTGTAGGGCCGCAGCCGGGATCCCTGGCCGCCGGCCAGGACCACCGCCTGCGTGGGCTGCGGGGCAACAGTCATGCTCCGCAGCCTACGGGATCCCTCGGACGGCGCCCCGGGCCGCTCCCGGCATCATCCCCAGGACGGGCTCAGCTCCATGACGCCGGTCGCGAAGGACGTGTCGCAGACCGGACGGGCGTGCTGCTGGGCCCGCACCGCGCTGCCGTACTTCTCCACGGCGGCCCGGCCGAGCGCCCGCGCGATGTCCATGCAGTGCTCGGCGAAGGACGGTTCGCGGTCGACGGCCTCCTGGAGGGCGGTGAGCGCGACGCTCGGGTCCTCCTTGCGCAGGGTGGCGACGAGGTGGTCCTGGAGGACCTGCTCGGGTGCCGGGGCGGCCTTCTCCTCGTCCGCCCCGGACGCCGCGGTCGCGTCCGCCTCGGCGGAGGCGGGCAGCAGCAGCGCCTCGGACGGTGTGGAGGCCCAGGGCACCTTGGTGATGGCCATGGTCCCGGAGAGCACCAGGACAACGGGGAGGACGATGGCGAGACTTCTGCCGATGCGGCGAACAGCCAGATTCACTGGTGGTGTCTTCCTCGCGAGACGACGGGTGGATTGGACGGGCGATGCGATCGTAGCGAGGAGTAGCGGTTTGATGGCAGTTGGTCACTCCCACGAGTGACCGTGTTTCGCCGTTTTCGAATGGTCCCTTGACGCGCGAGGGCCGCGCACCCCGTACCCGGTACGGAACGCGCGGCCCTCGGCCACGAAAGGGGGAAGCTCAGGTGAGGCGCGCCCCGCTGCTGACCGCGAAGACGTGGGTCTCGCCCGGGCGGGGCACCACGTGCAGCTGGGAGCCCTTCTCCGGGATCTCCCGGCCGCCGACCCGGATGACCAGGTCCTTGGTCTCGCCGCCGACCTCGGCGGTGCCGTAGACGTACCCGTCGGCGCCCAGTTCCTCGACGACGTTGACGGTGACGGCCAGCCCGGCCTCCTTGTCGGCGTCGGCCTTCTCCAGGCCGCCGCCGTTGCCGTTCACGACGTCGAAGTGCTCGGGGCGGCAGCCGACGACCACGCGGGTGTCGCCCTGCTTCTGCGCCTCGGCGAGCGCGGCGCGCTCGACCGGGACGACGCTGTTGCCGAACTTCACACCGCCGTCGGTGATCGGCACCTCGACGAGGTTCATGGCGGGGGAGCCGATGAAGCCCGCGACGAAGAGGTTGGCCGGCTTGTCGTACATGTTGCGCGGCGAGTCGACCTGCTGGAGGATCCCGTCCTTCAGCACCGCGACCCGGTCGCCCATGGTCAGGGCCTCGACCTGGTCGTGGGTGACGTACACCGTGGTGACGCCCAGGCGGCGCTGGAGCGAGGCGATCTGGGTACGGGTCTGGACACGCAGCTTGGCGTCCAGGTTCGACAGCGGCTCGTCCATGAGGAAGACCTGCGGCTCACGCACGATGGCGCGGCCCATGGCGACGCGCTGGCGCTGACCACCGGAGAGGGCCTTCGGCTTGCGGTCGAGGTACTCGGTGAGGTCGAGGATCTTGGCGGCTTCCTCGACCTTGGTGCGGATGTCGGTCTTGTTGACACCGGCGATCTTGAGCGCGAAGCCCATGTTCTGCGCGACCGTCATGTGCGGGTACAGCGCGTAGTTCTGGAACACCATCGCGATGTCCCGGTCCTTGGGCGGCAGGTGGGTGACATCGCGGTCGCCGATGCGGATGGCGCCGCCGTTGACGTCCTCCAGACCGGCCAGCATGCGCAGCGAGGTGGACTTGCCGCAGCCGGAGGGGCCGACGAGAACCAGGAACTCACCGTCCGCGATCTCGATGTCGAGCGCGTCGACGGCGGGCTTCTCCCCGCCGGGATAAATGCGGGTGGCCTTGTCGTACGTAACCGAAGCCATGTTCTGTTCTCTCCTTCTACCGGCAGGAACGTGCCGGACGATCCGAGTAGGAAGGCGCCACGTCCACCGTCCTTGTGAACGCAGTGCGAACCTAACGCGAAGGGACAACGTTTGTCACGAGTCCTGTGCGAAAAAGTGCGCGTTGTCCCCCGACCGCTCGGACCTGGGCGTTTGTGGCCGTGGGGCGCCCGGGGAGCGGGCCTCGCCCGGCAGGTCCGTCCGGGTGCCGGGCGCCGCGCCGCTCACTCCAGGTTGTTGGCCCCGGCGACCAGTTCGCCGGCCACCCCGGCGCACAGATAGCTGTCCGGGTCCCGGGGCACGCCCCGCGCCAGCGCCACACTGACCGGCCCCTCGGTCAGCAGCGGCACCTCCAGGGCCGGCACCCGCCGGGCGAGGGCCGCCCAGTCCAGCCACAGCCCGGCCACCGGGCGCCCGCCGGGCGGCAGCGGCAGATCACCGTTCTCGGCGGCGGCGACGGCCAGCCGCTCCTCCGCCTCCGCCACCGGGCCGCCCCGGTCGCGCAGCGCGAAGAGCCGGTCCAGCAGCGGGAGCGCCGCCAGCAGGTCCCAGCCGTGTTCGGACAGCACCACGTCGAGATCGTCGAACAGATCGCCGTTCGTCCCGTCCGGGTCGAGGAGCAGCCGGCGGACGGTGGCGTCGTAGGCGGGGTCGGCGCTGCGCACGTACGGCCGCAGATCGACCCCGCCGGTGACGGTGCCGTGCCGCGCCACCCACAGCCGCAGGCAGGCCCCGTAGCGGAGCAGCAGATACGGGTCGAGGTGGTCGCTCTCCTCGAACGCCCGCCGGACCGCGCCGAGGGTGCCCGCGGCGTAGATGTCGCCCTTGCGGGCCCCGCCGGATCCGACGGAGAACTCCAGGAGATAGCAACTGGGCTGAGTCATGGGTGCCTCCGTAACGCTCGTTTCCTCGAACATATGTTCGCACAGGGGGGAGGGGAACGGGGGAAACGGGGGGAAACGGCGGGATCCGCGCCGGACCGGCACCCGAAAACCACTGGCGCGCCCCGGCATTCCGCACCCACCATCGGCGGATGGAGGACGCCCGCGTCGACAACGCCATCGCCTGGGCCGAGCGCCACCTCGGCTCCACCGCCTACGCCACCCGCTGCCTCGCCTTCGCCGAGGACGCCTACGAACGCGCCAACGGCCTCGAACTCTTCGGCGGCGACACCGCCCACGAGTCCGCCACCGCCTACGAGGCCGCCACCCGCGACGGAGTGCCGCCGCGCGGCGCCTTCGTCTTCTTCGACAGCGTCGGTGAACTGTTCGGCACTCGCCGCAACTGGGGCCACGTCGGCATCGCGCTCGGGGAGGGCCGGATCATCCACGCCTGGGACCGGGTCCGCATCGACACGGCCGCCGCCATCGAGGCCCTGACCCCGCCCCCCGGCTGGGACCGCCCCCGGGCGGCCGGCTGGGCCCCGGTGGAACTGGTGCTGCGCGGCTCCCGCCCCCGCCGCTGGGACACCGGCACGACGGCGGCCGCCGCCGCCCGCCGGGACCAGGCGGCACGGTTCGGCGCCGGGGCGGCGGAGGGGAACGGCGCGGGTGGCGGCGGGGCGCCCGGCGGCGCCTGAAGGGGGTGGGGGCGGGCCGGGCCCGGGCACTGCCCGGGCGGAAGGGAAGCATTGTAGGCTGTCTGCGCCCCGGAAGTTGATGCGCGGGGCCTGCCGCCTTAGCTCAGTCCGGCCAGAGCACCGCACTTGTAATGCGTAGGTCGTCGGTTCGAATCCGACAGGCGGCTCCGCAGCGGGACAGGCCCCTCAGGAGGACTCCGGAGGGGCCTTCTCCTTTGCCCGTATCCGCTAGGCCGCGCCGTTCATCCAGGCGCGCCAGGGGCGGGTGAGGGTTTCGGTGTACGTGAGGTGGTCCGGGTGGCGGGCCGCGTGGGCGAGCTGCCAGTCCTGGGCCTCACCGAACACCACCGTCCGCTCCGACCGGGCCCCGCACAGATCGCACCGCATCCGGTGGGTGAGGGGCGCGGCGTCGGGTTCGCGGTCGGGTTCGCTGGTCCAGCGCATGAAGCGCAGCACGGCGCGGGTCACGCTCCGGCACCTCCCTTGCCGCGCCGGTTCGCGGCGCTGAGGGCGTTCGCCTGCGCGAGGAGCTCGGACAGCCGGGGCCGGCGGTCCGGATCGCGCCGCTTCAGCCGCACGGTGACCGTCTTCCCCCGGCGGGTGGGCAGCAGCCCCGCGGACTCGCTCACCGCGCGCACCCCCGCAGGACGGAGGCGAGCTTGCGCGCCATGTCGAGGTTGCAGCGGCCGAGTTCGATGAGGGGACGCTTCGCGTCACCGGAGCAGGACGCGAGGTCGATGCGCAGCGACGGCAGGATCACCCCGGCCGCCGTCATCGCCTCACGGACCTCGTTCACCACCTGCTCGGCCGTGCGGACACGTTCGGCTGTTGCCAGCCTTTCGGCGGAGGTGGGTGGTTGGGGTGCTGTGGTCATGGGTGGGCCTTTCTCACCACTTGCGGTTGTTTACGTGCACAGCGTGTCCGCCCGCTCCTACGATGCACCAGGGGCCCGCGCACCACAGCAAACTTCGTAGGGAAGGACGTTGCACGCCATGACCAACGGCGAAGAACCAGAAGTCCCGCAGTTGCCGCGCGAGCTCTACGGCGAATTGCTGAGGCTCAGGCGTGAACGGGCCGGACTCACCCAGGAAGCGCTGGCGAAGCTGATGATCTGTTCGCCGGGAAACATCGCCCATTTCGAGCGCGGGCGGCGCAGGCCGAGTCCGGAGGATGCCAGGCGGCTGGACCAGATCCTCGGGACGGCGGACGACGAACTGTTCTACAGAATGCGTCGTACGTGGGAAAGCTCCCGCGTCGTTGACTACTTCACGGCCGTCGCCGAGACGGAACACCAGGCGACACTCATCTGCGACTGGGCACCGAGTCTGGTGCCGGGCGTCCTGCAAACGCCGGCCTACGCGAAAGCGGTGTACGCCAGCGGGCAGATCCGGCGTGACGACGAGCTGAACGATGCGAAGGTCGCCAGGAGGATGCGGCGGGCGCAGTATCTCAGCGATCCCCAGGGGCCCGCCCTCTGGTCACTCATGGACGAGGCTGTGATCAGGCGGCCCGTCGGCGGCCCCTCGGTCATGGCCGAACAATTGGAGCACATTGCCGCACTAGGCGAGCGAGGCCGGATCGTGGTGCAGATCCTGCCGTTCAGCGCTGGGGTACACGCGCTGATGGAGGGGCTGTTGATCATCATGAACTTCGCGGACCGCCCGGACATGGCTTACGTTGACGGCATCAGCTGGGGCCACTCCACGGACGACCCGGGGCAGGTCAGGTTCTACCAGCGGTTGTTCGACATGGGCCGGGCCCTCGCCATGGCCCCGGAAAATTCTCTGGCCCTCCTCGCATCAGTAGCGGAAGAGTACAGACATGCCCCCTGAGTACACGTGGCGTCGGTCGCGCTACAGCGGCGCGAGCAATGCGGCCTGCGTCGAGGTTGCGGACGGCCACCCCGCCGGTTTCCCGGTCCGGGACTCCAAGTCCCCGCACGGCCCCATCGTGTTCTTCCCGGCCGCCGCCTGGTCGGCCTTCATAGCGGATCTCAAGACCGCCCGCTGACTGTCGTGGCGGGGGTCTGTGCGCGGTACGAGTGGCCGAGTTCGGGCCCCAGCCCGAAGTAGTGGCGAAAGTTGTAGATCAGCGGGCTCCAGGCGGCCGGGTTGATGTGGTCGGTGCCGGGGACGGTGAGGGCGGGGTCCGCGTGGACCTTGCGGACCTGGGCCTCGACGATGAGGAACGCGCCCGCCGCGTCCGGCCGTACCAGGGCCGCCCGTGCCTCCAGTTGGAGCGGGCATTCGGCCACGCGCGGCGGCCGGACCGTATCGGACGGCTCGGGGTGGAGTCCGGCGGCGCCGAACTTGTCCGGCTCGTAGCGGCAGCCGGCCGCCTTGGTGGGCGGGACGGGGTGGCGGCCGGTGAGCGGTGCGAGGCGTTCGACGGCGGGCCACAGGTCGGGTGACGGCAGGTTGATCACCAGATCGGGACGCCGGGTGAGGTTGTGCGCGCTCTGCCCGTCGCTGCCGAGGCCGAGCACCACCGTGTGGCCGAGGGCCCAGGCCGAGGAGAGCGGCGCGAGGTTGCAGGTGCCGTCCTCGTTCTCGGTGCTGAGGAGGACCACGGGGGTGCCGAAGTAGAGGATGCTCGGTTCGATCGCGATGTGCATGGCCGCGAGCCTAGGAACGAACCGTTTCGGCGGGCGCCGAAGCGTTGTCCGCCAGTGCCCGGCGGACGGTGCTCAGCGCACGTGCCGGGCCGCCGCCGTGACGAATGCCTCAATGGCCTGCCGGGACGCGCCGTCCCGCTCACGGTGCTCGTCGGGCTCCAGAGCGGTGGAGATGGCCCAGGTGCTGCGGTAGGCGTCCCGGGCGAGTTCGGTGAGCGCCGGATCGTCGGTGAGCAGTTCGACGCGGTGGAGCGCCTGGCGGGCGCTGGTCCGCAGCCGGTGGGCCTCGTCGCGCGCTGCCGTGCGGTCGGGCTCGTTCCGCTGGTGCCAGCGGGTGTTCTGGCCGTGCCGGTACTCCTCCAGAGTCGCCGCGAAGGCGCTGTAGGAGACGAGGCGTTCCTGCCGGAGGGTCTGGCTGCGGGTGGCCCGGCGCTGGAAGAGGTGGGTGCTGAGCGAGCCGAGCAGGGTGCCGGCCACGGCGACGACGCTCGTCCACAGGGAGTCCACGGTGCCAGCCTGCCACGGCCGGATCCCGTGGGGCAGGGCCGGTCAGCTGTCCGTGGCTCTGGGGTGGGCGGGTCCGCACAGGTGATCCACCGGGTGCTGCTCGCGTCGTCGATCAGGTACCGGATAGGGCCGCCGCTGGTGACCTCGTGCTGCCACTGCTCCAGGGGCACGCTCCGGCGGTCCACCTGGGCCAGGCTCCCGCGCAGCGCGTGGTGGCGGGCCGTGGGCGGGGCCGGACGCGGCCGGGCCCGCAGGGCGTCGGACGCCCTGCGCAGGTTGGCGGGGGCGCTGCGGGCGAGGGATTCCCAGCCTTGGCGCTCTCGCCGTTGTCGAACCGGATGTCGTACTCGTCGGGGAGGGGCGGGGGCGCCGCCCGGTCACCGCGCTCGGGGGTCATGCGTGTGCTGCCTCGGGAGGGGTCGCCGGGCCGTAGTCCTCGCCGCTGGGGTGGGTGAGCAGGTGGAGCAGTTCCTGATCGGCGTGGATCTCGGCCGTGTGCCGCCACTCGATGAGGAGCTGGGCGATCGGTGCGGTGTTGCCGAGGGAGGTCGCGGCCACGGAGGTCTCGGCGAGCTCGCCCGCGAGGGTGTCCACATCCTCCGGAGGCAGGAAACGCACCCACGGCAGGGCGGCCGGCAGCGCCGCGCGGACCAGCTCGGGGCCATCGGTCTGTGCCAGGAGGGAGACGAGCAGCCGCGCGGTGAAATCAACGACCTGGCTTTCGCGCTCCGCGCGATCGGCGGGCATCACCGTCAGGTCCTCGGCGTCGCGGCGTCGCAGCCGGAGGGCGCGCACCGAGGCGAGGCGGCCGGTGGCGGCCGTGGGTCGCTGGATGAACTCGGTGAACGGAAGGTCTTCCAGGTGAGAGTTCATGGATTCAGGCTGCCCCAAAGATAGTCCAGAGGTCCCGGTCCGGCGGCTCAGCCGCCCTCGTGTTCGTCGTGGGGGATCGTCGGGTCGCGGCGGGCGTCGTAGAGGCCGGTGCCGTTGCAGTTGCGGCAGTTGCCCATGCGGGTATGGGTGACGGCGTCCTTGAAGCGGAACGGGTCGTTGCCGGGGATGTAGGCCCAGGTGTAGGGGCGGGCGCCCTCGCCCTCGCACCAGTTGCAGCGGTCGGGGTTGGTGTGGGATTCGGAGGCGTACGGGGTGGTCATCGGGGAGTCCTCCAGGTAGAAATATCGCACACGTCTCAACATGTTCGATCAACCAAGCAGAGGCCGCAGATGCGACACGACGGGACCATTGTTCATCTTCGGGCCGGTGGGGTCAGCCTGGTGCTGAACTGTGCGGACGCGAAACTGCCGCGCGCCGTCCACTGGGGCGCCGACCTGGGCGAGCTGTCCGACGCGGCGCTCGCCGCGCTGGTACGGGCCGAGGTGCCGCCGATCGCGCCCAACGGCACCGACGAGACCGTTCCCGTCGCGCTGCTGCCCGAGCAGTCGGCCGGCTGGCTCGGCACCCCCGGACTGACCGGGCACCGGGCGGGCGCGGACTTCTCCACCGCCTTCACCGTCACCGCGCTGCACGCCGCCGAGGCGTCGCTGACCGTCGAGGCCGAGGACGCGCACGCCGCGCTCGGGCTGCGTCTTGAGGTCGAGCTGACCGCCTCCGGGCTGGTGCGGCAGCGGGCCACGGTCACCAACCGCGCCGACACCGGCCGGCCCCCGTACACGCTCTCCGGTGTGCTCCTCACCCTCCCCGTGCCCGAGCGCGCCACCGAGCTGCTGACCCTCACCGGCCGGCATCTGCGCGAGCGCAGCCCGCAGCGGCACGACTTCACCCTCGGCACCCACCTGCGGGAGAACCGGCGCGGCCGGACGGGGACGGACGCGGTCACCGTGCACGTGGCGGGGACGGCGGCGTTCGGGTTCAGGACCGGGGAGGTGTGGGGCCTGCACGTGGCGTGGAGCGGCAACCAGCGCTCCCTCGCCGAGCGCACCAGCCACGGGGTGTCCCTGCTGGGCGGCGGCGAACTGCTGCTGGCGGGCGAGCTGACGCTGGCGGCGGGCGAGGCGTACGTCTCCCCGTGGGTGTACGGCAGTTACGGCGCGAGCGGGCTGGACGAGCTGTCCACCCGCTTCCACGCGTACCTGCGCGCCCGGCCGGGCCACCCCCGTACCGACGACCGGCCGGTCACGCTGAACGTGTGGGAAGCGGTGTACTTCGACCACGACATGACCCGGCTGACGGAGCTGGCGGAGGCCGGGGCCGAGGTCGGGGTGGAGCGGTTCGTGCTGGACGACGGGTGGTTCCGGGGGCGGCGGAACGACTCGGCCGGGCTCGGCGACTGGTACGTGGACGAGGAGGTGTGGCCCCAGGGGCTGCACCCGCTCGCGGAGCATGTGCGCGGCCTGGGGATGGAGTTCGGGCTGTGGGTGGAGCCCGAGATGATCAACCCCGACTCCGATCTGGCGCGGGCCCACCCCGAGTGGATCCTGGCCACCGGCGACCGGCTGCCGCCCGAGGCGCGGCAGCAGCAGGTGCTCGATCTGGGGCATCCGGCGGCGTACGCGTACATCCGGGACCGGCTGGACGCGATCGTCGGCGAGTACGCGCTGACCTACCTGAAGTGGGACCACAACCGGGACCTGATCGAGGCCGGGCACAGCGCGGCCGGCGGCCGGGCCGGGGTGCACGCGCAGACGCTCGCCGTGTACCGGCTGCTCGACGAACTGCGCGCGCGGCACCCGGGGCTGGAGATCGAGTCGTGCTCGTCGGGCGGCGGCCGGATCGATCTCGGCATCCTGGAGCGCACGGACCGGGTGTGGACGAGCGACTGCATCGACGCGCTGGAGCGGCAGCGGATCCAGCGCTGGACCGGGCTGCTGCTGCCGCCGGAGCTGATGGGCTCGCACGTCGGGTCGCCTGCGGCGCACACCACGGGGCGGGTGCACCGGCTCGACTTCCGGGCGGGTACGGCGCTGTTCGGGCACTTCGGGATCGAGTGGGACCTGAGCCGGGCGAGCGCGGAGGACCGGGCGGAGCTGGCGGAGTGGATCACGCTCTACAAGCGGCTCCGTGCGCTGCTGCACGGCGGCGTCGTGGTGCGCGGCGACCATCCCGACCCGGCGCTGTGGGTGCACGGGGTGGTGGCGCCGGACGCGGCGCGGGCGGTGTACGCGCTGGTGCAGACGGCGACGAGCGTGACCGCGCCGGTGGGACGGGTGCAGCTGCCCGGCCTCGACCCGGCGGCGGAGTACCGGGTGCGTCCGCTGGAGCCGGGGCGCGCGGCGGGGGTGTCGTCGTGGATGCCGCTGCCGTGGTGGGGCGACGCGGACGGGGTGACGCTGCCGGGGCGGGTGCTGGCGGAGGCGGGGGTGCGGGCGCCGACGATGCACCCGGAGCGGCTGGTGCTGCTGGAGGCGGAACGGGTCGGGTAGCCGGGCCGGGCGGCCGGGTTGCGGAGCGGGGTCGGGCAGCCCTGTCCGGATAGGGCAGCCCCGCCCGGACCGGGCTGGTGGCCGGGGGTGGGCCGGTCGGGGGGACGGCCGTCGGGGTGACGGTGCCGGGGCGGTACCGGCCCCGGCGGCGGACCCCCGGCGCCGGGCCCTTGGCGGCGGCCCCGCCCGGCGCACGCTCGGGGCGCGCGGGCCCCGTACCGCTTCTAGGGTGGTGGACACCGGGAGCGGCGCTGAGGCGGGCTGGCATGACGGACGCAGGGAACGGCATCGACTACGAGGCGGTGTTCCGGCGGCTGCCCAGCATGGTGGCGCTGCTGACGCCCGAGCTGGTGTACGCGGACGTGAACGACGCGTATCTGCGGGTCTCCGGGCGTTCCCGCGAGGAGCTGGTGGGCCGGTACGTGTTCGATGTCTTCCCCGACAACCCCGAGAACGCCGACGCCGAGGGCGCCCGGAATCTGCACGCCTCGCTCCGGCGGGTGGTGGCCACCGGGGAGCGGGACAGCATGGCGCTCCAGCGGTACGACGTCCAGCGCGCGGACCGGCCCGGGGTGTGGGAGAAGCGGTACTGGAGCCCGGTCAACTCCCCGGTGCTCGGGCCCGGCGGGCAGGTGGTGCTGGTGGTGCACCGGGTGGAGGAGGTCACCGAGCTGATCAGGCTGGGCGCCCTGCCCGACAACAGCAGGACCCGGGTGCTGGAGGCCGAGCTGTACACCCGGGCCGGGGAGCTTCAGGAGGTCAACGACCGCCTGCGCCGGGCGCACGCCCGCGAGCGCGAGGTGGCCCTCGCCCTCCAGCAGGCGATGCTGCCCGTCTCCGGTGATGTCGGGCACCACCGGGCCGCCGTGCGGTACCGGCCCGCCGTCAGCGCCCTGAACGTGTGCGGCGACTGGTACGACCTGGTCGATCTGCCGGATGACCGCATCGTCGCCTCGGTCGGCGACGTCGTGGGCCACGGGCTGCGGGCCGCGGGGGTGATGGGCCTGCTGCGCAGCGCCCTCAGCGCCACCTCGCGGGTCGCCGGGGGACCGGCCCAGGCGCTGGACGTGCTGGGGCTGTACGCCCGTTCGGTCGAGGGCGCGGAGAACACCACGGTCGCGCAGGTCGCCGTCGACTGGAGCGCGCATCTCCTCACCTACAGCTGTGCCGGGCATCCGCCGCCCGCCGTGCTGCGCGCCCAGGGCGGTGTCGAGTTCCTGGACGGGGCGACCGATCCCCCGCTGGGGGCCCGGATCGAGCATCTGCCGAGGCCGCAGGAGCGCGCGGGGTTCACCGAGGGGGACACGCTCGTCCTCTACACGGACGGGCTGATCGAACGCCGCCGGGAGGACATCGACGTCGGGCTGACCCGGCTGGCGGACGCTCTCGTGCGGCACCGGGGCGCCGACCCGGAGCGCCTCGCCGACGCGATCCTGCGTGAGCTGCTGCCGGAGGACGGCGCCACGGACGACACCGCGCTGGTCGTCGTCCGGCTCTGAGGGGCCGGGGCCGGAAGGCCCCGGCGGTCCGGCGGCCCGGCCGTCCGTCCGGCCGTCCGTCCGGCCCGCTCAGGGGACGAGGACCACCTTGCCGGTGGTCGCCCTGGACTCCAGGTCGCGGTGGGCGCGGGCGGCTTCGGCGAGCGGGTAGCGCTGCACGAGGGGGGTGAGGGTCCCGGCCGCCAGGTGGCGCAGGGACTCCTCCTCCAGGACGCGGATGTTCTCCATCCCGCCGATCTTCGCGGCGAGGGCCGGGCCGAGCGTCTGCTCGGAGGTGATGCCGAGCCGCCGCTGCTCCTCCTCCCCGACCACCAGCGTGTCGCCGGGATCGGAGGCGTACCCGTAGGAGATGTGCGCGCCGCCGGGGGCGAGCAGGGAGACGGCGGTACGGGCGTACGCGCCGCCGACGCCCTCGAAGACGCGGGTGACGGGGCGGTCGCCGTGGGCGGCGCGGATCCGGTCCGCCCAGTCGTCGCGGGTGTAGTCGACGGCGAGGTCGGCGCCGAGCCGGGCGACGGTGGCCTCCTTGGCGGGGCCGCCGGCCGCGCCGATGACGGTGGCGCCGCGGTGCCGGGCGTACTGGACGAGCAGTGCGCCGATGCCGCCCGCCGCCGCGAGGACGAGGACGGTGTCCCGCGGGCCGATGGTGGCGAAGCGGAGGATGCCCATGGTCATCCGGCCGGTGCCCATCATCGCCACGGCCCGGTCGAAGGGGACGGCGTCGGGGAGGTGGTGCAGCCGGCCGGTGGCGGTGACGGCGCGTTCTGCGTAGCCGCCGGGGACCATGCCGAGGTGCGCGACGACGCGGCGGCCGAGCCAGGCCGGGTCGGTGTCCGGGCCGAGCGCGTCCACGGTCCCGGCGACCTCGCGGCCGGGGATGGTGGGGAGGGTGGGTTCCGGCCAGTGGGGGAGCGGGGCGGTGCGCAGGGTGGTGTCGACGAGGTGGACGCCGGCGGCGGCGACGGCGATGCGGACCTGGCCGGGGCCGGGCTCGGGGTCGGGGACCTCCTCGTAGCGGAGATTCTCGGGCGGGCCGTAGGCGTGGAGCTGGATGGCGTGCATGGCGGAGGAGCCGTCCTTCCGGTGGGCCGGTGCGTGGCGGTGGAACGCCTCCACGGTGCGACCTCAAGTGAGCTTGAAGTCAAGCTCACACCTTCGGGTGATCATCGCCGGTGCGCCCTGTCGGCATGCCGGGCCGCGCTGGGATGGTTCGGGGCATGAACACGGGAACGGCCGCCGCCATGGCGGCGCAGGCGGCGCTGGACGGCTACGGGGCCATGGCGGCGGTGGCGCCCGGCGGCTGGCGCGTGGAGCTGGTGGACGGGCATGTGCGGGTCACCCCGCAGGAGGACGCGGGGCACGCGGAGATCGTGGCCTCGCTGGCCGCCCAGCTCGGCGCCCAGCGGGCGGACGCGGAGGTCCGCTCCGGGGTCGGGCCGGTGCCGGTGCTGATGCTGGCGGACGAGGAGATGCCGGGGCGGGTGCTGCCGGACCTGGTGCTGACCCCGGCCGGGGCCACCACGGTGACGGCGGCCTCGGTGCTGCTGGTCGCGGAGGTGACGATGAAGGCCACCGGCAACGTGGACCGGGTGGAGAAGGTCCGTGCCTACGCCCGCGCGGGCGTCGCGGCGTACCTCCTGGTGGACCGGCACTACCGGTCGACGACGCTGTTCACCCGGCCCTCGGGTGCGCGCTACATCCAGAAGAACTCGGTCCCGTTCGGCGAGCGGCTGGCGCTGCCCGCCCCGCTGGAGGCGACGATCGACACGGCGGTGTTCCCGGCCCCGGTCAAACCGAACACCTGGTGATCACACCTTCGGGTGGTCGGCCACGGCACGTCTGCCGGAGGGCACTTCTCCGCTGGCGGGGTTGCGTTCCGCAAGAAGGAGGTACGCCGTGACCGTGACTCTTCCCGGGCGTGATCCGGGCACTGATCAGGAGCACCGAGCGCCTCGGCTGGACAGGCGGAAAGTCTCCGACGCCGAGTTCATGGCCGGTGTGATCGAGAGGACCTTCGACGACCTGGATGCGACAGCCCCCCGGGGTGGCGCGTGGAATTGATCGAGGGGAACATCTACACGGTGCCGCCGGCGCATGGTGATCACGAGGAGATCGTGAGTGAGCTGCTGGAGCAGCTCGCGGGGCGCAAGGACAAGGCTTTGCGCATGAGAACCGGGGTGGGGCTGCGGATTCCGGGCAACGCGCCCGCGGATCGCGTCGTACCGGACCTGGTGGTCGCCCCTCGGGGAGTCTTCAAGAACTCCGAGCAGTACCACGACCCCGCGCCGGTTCTGCTGGTCTGTGAGGTCACCTCGCCGTCCACCGCGGACAAGGACCGCGGCAGAAAGCTGGGCAGTTACGCCCGGGCCGGTATTCCCAGCTTCCTGCTGACCGACCACGACAAGGGTCTCGTCACACTGTTCTCCCGCCCACGCGACGGGCGGTATCTCGACACCGTGTCGAAGGCGCTGGGCGAGCCGCTCCCGCTGCCGGAGCCGTTCGGATTCACCCTGGACACGTCCGGGTTCTGAACCGGACGGGGGCGGCTCCCCGAAGGAAACCGCCCCCGTCGTGGCCGTGGGCCGGCGTTCAGACGTTGACGCCGAAGTCCTGGGCGATGCCCGCCAGGCCGGAGGCGTAACCCTGGCCGACCGCGCGGAACTTCCACTCGGCGCCGTTGCGGTACAGCTCGCCGAAGACCATCGCCGTCTCGGTGGAGGCGTCCTCGGTCAGGTCGTAACGGGCGATCTCGGTGCCGCCGTTCTGGTTGGTGACGCGGATGTACGCGTTCCGGACCTGGCCGAAGTTCTGGCCGCGGTTGTCGGCGTCGTGGATGGAGACGGGGAAGACGACCTTGTCGACATCGGCGCCCAGCGAGGACAGGTCGATGTTGATGGTCTCGTCATCGCCGTCGCCGTCACCCGTCAGGTTGTCGCCGGTGTGCTGGATGGCGCCGTCGGGCGAGGTGAGGTTGTTGTAGAAGATGAAGTGCTGGTCCGAGACGATCTTCCCCGCGGCGTTCACCGCAAGGGCGCTCGCGTCGAGGTCGAAGTCGGCACCGGTGGTGGTGCGGACGTCCCAGCCGAGGCCGACCGTGACGGCCGTCAGACCGGGAGCCTCCTTGGTCAGCGAGACATTGCCGCCCTTGGTCAGGCTCACACCCATGGAGAATCCCCTTTAATCCAGCTTGGTTGATCGGTTGCCCGAGCGCGGGTAAACGTCCCGCACCCCTCCAACGACGACAGGGGCCCGTGGGGTTCCGCGCGGCACGAAAGTGGGATGCGGGCCCCGGGGGACGCGTAGGACCATGGAGACATGTCCGGTCCCTATGTCATCCGCGGCTCGGTCCTCCTGCCCGAGGCCGAGCTTCGCTGGCGTTTCTCGCGGTCGTCGGGGCCGGGCGGTCAGCACGTCAACACCACCGACAGCCAGGTGGAGCTGTCGTTCGACGTCGCGGCCACCGAGGCGCTGCCCCCGGTGTGGAAGGAGCGGGCGCTGCGTGAGCTGGCCGCGCGCGGGCGGCTCGTGGACGGGCGGCTGCTGGTGGTGCGGGCCAGTGAGCACCGTTCGCAGTGGCGCAACCGGCAGACGGCCGCGCTGCGCATGGCCGGGCTGCTCGCCGAGGTGACGGCCCCGCCGCGGGCGCCGCGCCGGGCCACCAGGGTGCCGCGGGGGATCAACGAGCGGCGGCTGCGGGAGAAGAAGCAGCGGTCGGATGTGAAGCGGGGGCGTTCGGGGCGGCAGGGCTGGGACTGACCGGCGGCCCGCCGGAACCCGCTGTCCGCTGCTTGCCCGTCGTCAGGCGAGGTGGCGGTACCGGCCCCGGAAGTACGTGAGCGGGCCGCCCTCCGCCGGCGGCAGGCCCACCGACAGCACCCGGGCCACCACGAGCGTGTGGTCCCCGGCCGCGACCCGCTGCTCGGTGCGGCACTCGACCGTCGCCAGCGCGTCGGTCAGCAGCGGAGCCCCGGTGATCTCGCCCAGCCGGTGCGGCACTTCCTTGAACAGCAGCCGGTCGCTCAGCCGCCCCTTCATCGCGAACCGGCCGGCTATGACCCGCTCGCCCTCCGCGAGCAGGGAAGCGGCCCACAGCGGCTGGCGTTCGAGCAGTTCGTCGATGCGTGAACCGGTCCGTACACTCACCAGCACCAGGGGCGGGTCCAGGGAGACGGACATGAAGGCCGTCGCGGTCATCCCCGCGGGCGCGCCGTGCGGTCCGTCCTCGTCGTCGTGCGCGGTCACCAGGACCACTCCGGCGGCGAGCCGCGACATCGCGGCCCTGAACTCGTCCTCGCTCACCCCTTCAGGATGGGGGACGGGCGGTTGCGGACTCTGGGAGGACTCAGTGGGGAGGCGCACTCCGACACGCTAACGGCGCACAGTGGCGCGGCGCATCGGGCCCCAGAACCAGAGGGGGCGGCCCGGCGTCCTACATCGTGCGACCGAGTCCTTCCACAGTGTGACTTGAATCACAGCAGGCGACTTATCGCTGACCCTGTGTACCTAGTGGGCAGCTCGCTGTGATTCAGTGGCCTGTGTATCTGCACGTGCATTCGGGTCGTTCGGGGGAGTGATGGAAACGGAAACGGAGCCATACGTTCGACTCGCCTCGCTGCGAGAGCTGCACCGCGTCCTCGCGAAGCTCAGCACCGCCCGCAGCGTGGCCGACACCTTGCAGACCATCGCCAACGGGGTCGTCGAAGCCGTCGGCTTCGAACTGGCGGCGGTCAACTACGTCAGACCCGACGGTGACCTCCTGGTCGCCGCCGTCGCCGGCAGTCACACCGTCGAGGCCGAGGTGGCCGGCCGCTCCGGCCCCCGCGCCTCCTGGGAACGCCGGCTCAGCATGGGCGAGCGCTGGGGGGAACTGCGCTTCATCCCCTATACCGAGGGCTGGGTCCTCGACCAGGACGACGTCCCCCAGTGGCGCACCACAGGACCCGCCCCCCGGTACCCGGACGAGTGGCACCCCATGGACCGCCTCTTCGCCCCCATGCACGCCCCCGACGGCGAACTGCTGGCCGTCCTCACCGTCGACAAGCCGCGCAACGGCCGCCGCCCCGGCGCCTGGGGCTGCGAAGCCCTCCAGATGTACGCCACCCAGGCCGCCATCGCCCTCAGCAACGCCCGGCTGCGCGGCAACATGCAGCGTGCCCTCGTCCGTCTGGAGCGCGAGCAGCAGGCCCTGCGCGCCAGCGAGGAGAGCTTCCGGCAGGCCTTCGAGTACGCGCCCAGCGGCATGGCCATAGCCGAGGTCGGCGGCGAGGAACACGGCCGGCTGCTGCGCGTCAACGACGCCCTGTGCCGGCTGCTGGGCCGCTCGGCCGCCGTCCTGCGCCGCTACGGCTTCGCCGACCTCGTCCACCCCGAGGACACCGGCGTCCTGCTGCGCACCTCCGCCGAGGGCGGACGCGCCGAACTCCGCCTCGCCCGCCGCGACGGCAGCTACGTCTGGGTCAGCCTGCGCAACTCCGTGGTCGCCGACGCGGCCGAGGGCGCCCGGATGCTGCTCACCCACGTGGAGGACATCGAGGAGCGCAAGCGCCACGAACTCGCCCTCGCCCACCGCGCCAGCCACGACTCCCTCACCGGCCTGCCGAACTCCGCCGAACTGCGGGCCCGGCTCAGCGAGCGGATATGCGAGCAGGCACCGCGCCGCGCCCGGCACGGCAGGGAAGCCAGCCCGGCGCAGGCCGCCGCCGACGCCTTCGACAGCGGCGGCGCGGGGCCGCTGCGGCCCGGGTACGACCACGAGCACGTCAGGTCGCCCGAGACCCCGGGCGGCGACGGCAAGGGCCTGGCCGTGCTCTTCTGCGACCTGGACGGCTTCAAGTCCATCAACGACCGCTTCGGCCACGTCTGCGGCGACGCGGTGCTGGTGGAGGTCGCCCGGCGGCTGGAGCGGGGCGTCCGGGACAACGACACGGTGGCCCGGCTCGGCGGTGACGAGTTCGTCGTACTGGCCGAAGGGCTCGGCACGGCCGACGCCTCCGATCTGGCGGTCCGGCTGCGCAACGCGATCATCCCGCCCATCCGGGTGGAGGGCCGCGCGGTCCGGGTCGGGGCGAGCTTCGGCATCGGATGGGCCGCGTGCGGCATGACCACGGCGGAGATCCTGGAGTCCGCCGACCAGCGCATGTACGTCGAGAAACGGTCCAGGTCACAGGGTCGCCGCCGGGCCGGCTGAGCGGACAGGGCAGTGCTGTCCCCCGAACGGGGTAGGCTCGCGCCCGTATGTACCAGGGCGGGGCACAGCAGTGACAGGTAAGGGTAAGGAGCGCGGTCGATGAGTGCGGGGAGCCAGGGCAGAGGTACGCCTGAGCAGGGTGACGACCCCTTCGGGTACCTCTATCGACCCGAGGGCGGGCAGGGCGGGGACGGGCAGCCGCAGGCCCCGCAGCCCCCGCCCTCGTACCACCAGGTCCGCCCGGTCGGCGAGCGGAGCTTCGGCGGCCAGCGCGGCGCCGGGCACGGGCAGCAGGACGCGTACTACGCGGCCCCCGAGACCCAGCCGGGCGGCGCGCACGGCGGCGGCCGCGGCGGTCATGGCGGCCACGGCGGCCGGGGGCGCGGCGACGCGGGCCCGCCGAAGCGCAACGGGCTGCTGATCGGTGCCATCGCCGTCGTGGCGGCGGTGGTCGTCGGCGTCGGCGCGGCGGTCATCTTCAGCAACGGCGACAACGACGACAGCAACCAGTCCCAGGAGGACCCGCCGGCCGGGCCGACCGGCGACCAGCAGGACGAGGACACCAACCCGGAGGAGGAGGACCCGGGCGACGAGGAGGAGGACGAGGACGGCGACCCGGACGCCGAACTCCCCACGGCGGACATCACCGACCCCGGCGAGGTGACCCTCTCCGCCGGTGCGGTCCTGGAGTCCAACATCCCCGGCGCCCGGTCCGGCAGCGGTGCGTACGTGGGCGGAATGAACAACCACAACGCCACCGTGAGCTGGACGATCGACTTCCAGGGCGAGCCGGGGCAGTACTACTTCAACATGGGGTACACCGTGAAGGGCGACCAGTCGCTGAGCTTCGCGGTCAACTCCGAGATCCGCAACGACAAGATCGATGCGAAAGACTTCAACGGGCCGCACATCGAGGACTCCGACGGCCTGGACAAGCGGTGGACGCGCACCTGGAAGCTGGTGGACCTGGAGCCGGGTGAGAACACCTTCCACATCGGCTGCACCACGGGCGACAAGTGCGACGTCTACATCGACAAGCTGTGGATCACCGACGAGCAGGTCACCGGCTGACGCCCGCCGCGCGCTTTCCTCCGCGCACCCCTCACGGCCGCCACCCCCCACCCCGGGCGGCCTTCTTTCATGGCTTCACGGCTTCACCAGCCATTCACCCCGGCGCATGACTCCTGTCACCGTGAACGCGGCGTCCAGGACCACCAGGTCCGCGTCCTTGCCCGGCTCCAGGGAGCCGGTGCGGTCCGCCAGGCCCAGCAGCCGGGCCGGGGTGGTGGACAGCGCGCGGACCGCTTCCTCGATCGGCAGGCCGTCCACCGTGACGGCCCGCCGCAGGGCCCGGTCCAGGGTCAGCGTCGAGCCCGCGATGGTGCCCTCCGGAAGCCGGGCCACCCCACCGGTCACCTCCACCCGCAGCGGGCCCAGCGGATAGCTGCCGTCCCCCATGCCCGCCGCGCCCATCGCGTCCGTGATGAACGCCACCCGGTCCGGCCCCGCCGCCCGCAGCGCGAGCCGCAGCGCGGCGGGGTGCAGGTGGGTGCCGTCGTTGATCAGCTCGACCGTGACCCGCTCGTCCTCCAGCAGCGCGGCGACCGGGCCCGGCGCGCGGTGGCCGAGCGCCGGCATCGCGTTGAAGAGGTGGGTGGCGGCGCGGGCACCGGCCTCGACGGCCGCGCGGACGGTGTCGTACGGGGCGTCGGTGTGTCCGACGGCGGCGATCGCGCCGCGCTCGGTGAGCAGCCGGACCGCCTCGATGCCGCCGGGGAGTTCGGGCGCCAGGGTCATCATCCGCGCGGTGCCGCGCGCGGCGTCCAGCAGGCGGCGTACGGCCTCGGGTTCCGGGGCGCGCAGCAGCGCCGGGTCATGGGCGCCGCAGCGGCCGGGGGAGATGAAGGGGCCCTCGAAGTGCAGCCCGGCGAGGTCGCCCTGTTCGACGAGTTCGGAGAGGGCGGACGCCTGCCGGGCCAGGTCGTCGAGGGTGCCGGTGACGGTGGAGGCGAGCAGGGTGGTGGTGCCGTGCCGCCGGTGGGTGTCGACGGCGGTGAGGGCTTCCTCGGCGGTGCCGGCCGAGAAGGAGGCGCCGCCGCCGCCGTGCACGTGGATGTCGATGAACCCGGGGACGATCCAGTGGCCGGCCAGGTCGAGGATCTCGCCGCCGTTCTCCCGCGCCACCGTGGCGGGGCCGGCGAGGCGGGAGCCGGCGACGGTGATCCGGCCGCCGCGGTCGATACCGGTGGGGCGGACGATGTCGGCGCCGGTCAGGGTGGTCAGCGGCGCGGTGCTGGCGGTCATGGTGTGGGGC
>NZ_JBHWJL010000061.1:0-22391 GCF_042731495.1 Streptomyces sp. NPDC059853 | reverse complement strand
GCCCCGGCCACGGCCCTACAGGTGCGGGGCGATGGACGGCAGCAGGTCCTGGAAGGTCCGCCCGGAGGCGGGCTCGCCGATGGCCGTCATCCGCCACTCGCCGTCCCGCCGGCTGACCTTGGCCATGATCTGGCCGGTGTACGCGCCGCCGCCGGCCAGCGTGCAGCGGGCCAGTTCCTCGCCGGTGTTCTCGTCGACCAGCCGGCAGAACGCGTTCTCGACCTCGGTGAAGGTCTGGCCGGTGAACGAGTTCACCGTGAAGACGATGGTGTCGATGTCGTCCGGCAGCCGGGCGAGATCGACGACGATCGATTCGTCGTCCTCCTGTCCCGCGCCCCCGGTGAGATTGTCACCGGTATGGATCACCGAGCCGTCGTCACTGGTGAGCTTCTGGAAGAAGACCACATCGCGCGACTCGGTCCCCGCGTACAGCACGGCCGAGGCGTCGAGGTCGATGTCCCCGCCGCCGCCGAGCATCTTGCTGAAGAACCCGCGCCGCGCCGCCTGCCAGCCCAGGCCCATCCGGACGGCGGACAGCCCGCCGCTCCCGGACTTCACGAGACTGACGGCCTGCCCCTTGGACAAATTGACGCCCACAACAGCTCCCCTTCCTTGTCAGGCGACTCCGGTAAAGAAAGAGTCAAGGGCGACGCTAGCGCAGGCCCACCTCGCGCATCTGACGGAGTTCCTTCTTGAGATCGGACACCTGGTCCCGCAGCCGTGCCGCGACCTCGAACTGCAGCTCGGCGGCGGCGGACCGCATCCGCTCGGTGAGCTGCTCGATGGTCTCCGCCAGCTCGGCGGCGGGGCGCTCGGTCAGCTCCCCGGTACCCTCGGCCGCGCCCTTGCGGGCGGCCTGCTTGGCCGGCACCGGCGCCTTGCCCTTGCGCTGCTCCCCGCCCTGCCGGTAGCCGGTGCCCAGCAGATCGTGGGTGTCGACCTCCTCGCGGGCGATGGAGGCCACGATGTCGCCGATCTTCTTCCGCAGCGGCTGCGGATCGATGCCGCGCTCCTCGTTGTACGCGATCTGCTTGGCGCGGCGCCGGTTGGTCTCCTCGATGGCCCGCTCCATGGCGGCGGTGATCCGGTCGGCGTACATGTGCACCTGCCCCGAGACGTTACGGGCCGCGCGGCCGATCGTCTGGATCAGCGAGGTGCCCGAGCGCAGGAAGCCCTCCTTGTCGGCGTCCAGGATCGCCACCAGGGAGACCTCGGGGAGGTCCAGGCCCTCCCGGAGCAGGTTGATGCCGACCAGGACGTCGTACTCACCGGCCCGCAGCTCGCGCAGCAGCTCCACCCGGCGCAGCGTGTCCACGTCACTGTGCAGGTAGCGGACGCGGATGCCCAGCTCCAGGAAGTAGTCGGTGAGGTCCTCCGCCATCTTCTTGGTGAGCGTGGTGACCAGCACCCGCTCGTCCTTGTCGGTGCGGGTGCGGATCTCGTGCACCAGGTCGTCGATCTGGCCCTCGGTGGGCTTGACCACCACCTCGGGGTCCACCAGGCCGGTGGGCCGGATGATCTGCTCCACCACACCGTCGCCGCGGGACAGCTCGTAGGAGCCCGGGGTGGCCGACAGGTACACCGTCTGGCCGATCCGCTCCAGGAACTCCTCCCACTTCAGCGGCCGGTTGTCCACGGCCGACGGCAGCCGGAAGCCGTGGTCGACCAGGGTGCGCTTGCGCGAGGAGTCGCCTTCGTACATCGCGCCGATCTGCGGCACGGTGACGTGCGACTCGTCGATGACCAGCAGGAAGTCGTCGGGGAAGTAGTCGAGCAGGGTGTGCGGCGGGGATCCCGGCTCGCGGCCGTCGACGTGCAGCGAGTAGTTCTCGATGCCGGAGCAGGTGCCGATCTGCCGCATCATCTCGATGTCGTAGGTGGTGCGCATCCGCAGCCGCTGGGCCTCCAGCAGCTTGCCCTGCCGCTCCAGGACCTCCAGACGCTCGGCCAGCTCCCGCTCGATGCCGGCGATGGCCCGTTCCATCCGCTCGGGGCCGGCCACGTAGTGCGAGGCGGGGAAGACGTACAGCTGCTGCTCGTGGGCGATGACCTCGCCGGTGAGCGGGTGCAGGGTGGAGAGCGCCTCGATCTCGTCGCCGAACATCTCGATCCGGACGGCCAGCTCCTCGTAGACCGGGAAGATCTCGATGGTGTCCCCGCGCACCCGGAAGGTGCCGCGGGTGAACGCCACGTCATTGCGCGTGTACTGGATGTCGACGAAGCGGCGCAGCAGCGCGTCCCGGTCGATCTCCTCGCCGACCTTCAGCGGCACCATGCGGTCCACGTACTCCTGCGGGGTGCCCAGGCCGTAGATGCAGGAGACGGACGCCACGACGACCACGTCGCGCCGGGTGAGCAGCGAGTTGGTGGCGCTGTGCCGCAGCCGCTCCACCTCCTCGTTGATCGAGGAGTCCTTCTCGATGTAGGTGTCCGTCTGCGGGACGTACGCCTCGGGCTGGTAGTAGTCGTAGTACGACACGAAGTACTCGACGGCGTTGTTCGGCAGGAGCTCGCGGAACTCGTTGGCCAGCTGGGCGGCCAGCGTCTTGTTGGGCGCCATCACCAGGGTGGGGCGCTGGACCCGTTCGATCATCCAGGCCGTGGTGGCCGACTTGCCGGTGCCGGTGGCGCCCAGCAGGACGACGTCCTTCTCGCCGCCCTTGATCCGCCGCTCCAGGTCGGCGATGGCCGCCGGCTGGTCGCCGCTGGGCTGGTAGGGGCTGACGACCTCGAAGGGCGCCACCGTACGTTCGATGTGGGAAACGGGCCGCATGACCCCACCGTACGACTCGGCACCGACAATCGGCTCCGGAGCGCTGTCCGGCCCCGTGGGGTGACAGATTGTCGCTACCTGTTCAGCCCCACGTCACCATCTTTCGGTCTGACGCGGTCTTCTGCGGGGAAAAGATCATTACGTCCTACCAACCGACGCATAGGAGTCAATGTGTCGAAACGCCCCGGATCGGCGGTCGCGGCCGCGGCCCTCGGTGTCATCACGCTTCTGCTCACCGTGATCCCCGCCGGCGGCGCCGCTGCCGCTCCGGCGGCGGACGCACCCGTCACCACCGCCACCGCCACTCCGCTGATCGTCGCCCATCGCGGTGCTTCCGGCTACGCCCCCGAGAACACCCTGGTGGCGGCCGACGAGGCCGCCCGTCTCGACACCGAGTGGGTGGAGATCGACGTCCAGCGCACCAGGGATCACGAGCTGATCGCGATGCACGACACCACCCTGGCGCGCACCACCAACGTGGCGGCGGTCTTCCCCGACCGCTCGCCGTGGAACGTCCGCGACTTCACCGCGCGCGAGATCGCCCGGCTGGACGCGGGCAGCTGGTTCGGGGACGAGTTCGTGGCCGAACGGGTACCGACCTTGCGGCAGTATCTGCACCGGCTGAGCGCGAACGACCAGAAACTGCTGCTGGAGATCAAATCGCCCGAGCTGTACCCGGGGATCGAGCGGCAGATCCTGACCGAGCTGAACCGGGCCGGCTGGCTGACGGAGGCGTACCCGGGCGAGCGGGTGGTGCTCCAGAGCTTCAGCGGCGACTCGGTGCGCAGGGTGCACGAGCTGGCACCGGACGTGAAGACGGGCTTCCTGGGCACCCCGCCGGTGGCGGAGCTGCCGTACTACGCGGAGTTCTCCGACCAGATCGGCCCCCGGTACACGGACCTGACCGCCGAGTACGTCGCGGCCATCCAGGCGGTGGACGGGGTGCACGGCGAGCCGCTGGAGGTGAACGCCTGGACGATCAACGACGGCCCGACGGCCGCCCGGATCGCGGGGCTGGGCGTGGACGGGATCATCACCAACTTCCCCGACGTGGTCCGGGAGGCCATCGGCGGCTGAGCGGGCACCGGGGGCGGACATGGCGGCGCCCCGCCGGGCACCTGTGCGGTGTCCGGCGGGGCGCGGTCGGGTGGGCGCGGTCGGGTCAGACCGTGGCGCCCTTGCTGTGCAGGAAGGCCATCGGGTCGACGGCGCTGCCGTAGTCGGGAGTGGTCCGGATCTCGAAGTGCAGGTGGGGGCCGCTGCTGTTGCCGGTGTTGCCGGACTCGGCGATCTTGTCGCCGGTGTTCAGCTTCTGGCCGACCTTCACGTCGATCTTGTTCAGGTGGGCGTACTGCGAGTAGGTGCCGTCACCGTGCTTGATCACGATGGCGTTGCCGTAGGCGGGGCCGTCACCGGCGCCGTTGCCGCCGGCCTTGACGACGGTGCCGCTGTGCACGGCGCGGACGTCGGTGCCCACCGGTACGGCGAAGTCCTGGCCGCTGTGCTTGCTGGCCCAGCGGTCACCGCTGTTGCCGAAGGTCGCGGTGAGGCCGTAGTCGCCGCCGATCGGGCTGACCCAGGAGTTCTGGGTCGCGGTCACGGCGTCGGCCTGGGCGCCGGTGGAGTCGGCGAGCTGGCTGGCGGTGTGGGCGGCGAACAGGTCGGGGGTCTGCTGGGAACCCTCGGCGGCCGTCGCCACGCCCACCGTCAGGATCGCCGATGCGCCGACTCCGGCGGCCAGCACGGCGGCCCGGGTGCGGACACGGGAGACCTTGGCGATGCGGTTCGTGATGCGGTTCGACATTCGGGGATTACCTCGCGAAGCTCGGGGAAATTCGACCATCGGCCGGGACAACACCCATTCGTAGTGGCCGATTCCCGGGCATTCAAGCGGTGCTTTTACTAGGCCGGGGCGTAGAAAGGGAAAAGGAAAAAGGTCCCTTCCGGCGCCTCGGAATCACCGGCGTCCCGCCATCGCCTCACCGCCCCGCCGGCCGGCGCCCTGGCCTGGCGCTCCGGGGCGGGAGCCGGACCCCCTTCCAGAATTCCCGGCTTCCCCCCGGCCGGAATTCCCTGGCGGCCGGGACGAAAGTCCCGGCCTTTGGTCACATTTCTCTCCTAAGCCCGCTCGTATACCGCGTGGGGGCTGTGTCGAGGGCCACAGGAAAGTGTCCTCAATTCTGCGGTCCCGCCCTTTCAGGGACCCGGGACGCCAGCGGATCGAGCCGGGTGAGGAGCCCGGTGAAGAGCGTCAGCGGCAGCGGCACGACGAGGGTCGGCATCAGGTCCCGACCGGTGCCCGGGTGTCGAGTGCGCTGAGGCTGTGCGCGTGCACCGGCGTCGCCGCCATGCCGGTGTGGTGCGGGGTGACGATGCCCGAGCCGAGGGCCGGCGCCCCCGGCACCAGCCCCCCTCGCGGCGGACCGTGGCCCCCCGGACAGGGCGCGTACGGTGCAGCGCCGGCCCGGCGCGGCGCCCAGGAGCGCCATCGGGCAGCCCAGCACGGGCGTGAGCGTTCCGTAGCTGAGGCGATCGACGGTCACGTCGACGGCACCGGTCATGGCTCCCCCACCCGGGCCGGATGGCAGGATGCCCAGGCGAAACGATCAGATACGTCACGCCTGTGATCACAGTGAGCTCAAGGGCAGTCCGTGACGGGCCCGGCCCTTCCGGCCGGGCCCCGCCTCACCGCCAGCCGTGCCGCGCCTGGAGGCTGTGCACCACGCTCTGGTACCTGGCCCGGTCCAGTGCGCACGCCTCGCGCCGCATGCCCTGCGGGTGCACCCGCAGCACCCGCTCCAGATCCACCCAGGACTCCCGCCCCGAACGGTCCCAGGGGCCCGCTCCGAGCGGGAACCACTCCGGGTCCCCGTCCCGGTCCTTGCTGCTCAGCTGCACCGCGAGCACGGTGCCGCCGTCCTCGCGGGCCACCACCAGCACCGGGCGGTCCTTGCCCCGGCCGTCGTTCTCCTCGTACGGCACCCAGGTCCACACGATCTCACCCGGGTCCGGGTCGCCGTCGAACTCCGGCGCGTACGCCGTGCGCACCACGCCGAGCGACCCCGCCCGCACCTCGGTGGTCCCGGTGGGACCGCCCCTCCCGTGTACCTCATCCGCATCGATCGTCATACCGTCACGCTATCCCTGCCGGCCCTGTTGTCAGTGCCCGCCCTTACGTTGTGCCCACTGACGCGAACGACGCCACGGCAGGGGAGATCAGCATGTCCACCACCACGTATCTGGAGCTGTCCGAAGACGGCGGCGGAGCCCACAAGTTCTACGAGGTGACGGTGGACGGCACGACGGTGAGCGTGCGGTACGGGCGGATCGGTGCCGCCGGGCAGCTGAAGACCCAGCAGTTCCCCAGCGTCGCGAAGGCCCAGGCGGCAGCCGCGAAGAAGGTCGGCGAGAAGGTCCGCAAGGGCTACGCGCCCGCCGTCCCCGGCGGTCGCGCCGCCCGGTCCGTGACCCGCCGTCAGGTCTCCTCCGCCCCCTCCACCGCCCGCTCGGTGGCACCGGTGCTGTGGCGGTTCCGCACCGACGCCGCGGCGTTCGGCATCCACATCGACGAGGACCGCTGCTGGGTGGGCAACCAGAACGGCGACGTCCACACCCTGGGGCACGACGGCGAGGTGCTGGCCCGCTACCGGCTGCCCGACGGCGTGAAGTGCCTGGTCGCCGACGACTTCTGGATCTACGCCGGCTGCGACGACGGCACCGTCTACGACCTGTCCTCCAAACTCCCCTTCGCCGCCTACGAGATAGCCGCCGACGTCGACATCTTCTGGCTCGACATCCACGAGGGCGTCCTCAACGTCGCCGACCGGCAGGGCGGGCTGACCGTCATCGACCACGAGGACGAGTTCCAGTGGTCGCGCCGGAGCACCGGCGACCACGCCTGGATGGTGCGGCGCGACGACCGGGCCGTCTACCACGGGCACGGCGGCGGGGTCACTGCCTACGCCCCCGACGGCTCCGGCGAGCTGTGGCACACCGGCACCCGGGGCGCGGTGCTCTTCGGCTGGCAGGAGGACCGCTCGGTGTACGCGGGCACCGACCGGCGCGTGGTGCAGCGGCTCGCGAAGGACAGCGGCCGGATCGAGGCCACCTACAGCTGCGACTCCGTCGTCTACTCCTGCGCCACCGCACCCGGCGGCCGGTACGTCTTCGCCGGGGACGCCTCCTCCTCGGTCTACTGCTTCGCCGAGGACGGCACCCGGCTGTGGAAGCTGGGCACCGGCGCCGGCTCCGCGCTGTCCATGCAGTACCGCGACCAGAAGCTGTACATCGTCACCACCGACGGTTCGCTGGCCTGCATCGACGCCGGGGAGGCGGCCATCGCCGACGCCCAGCGCGGCACGGTGCCCACCGCCCGCGACATCAAGTCGGCGGCGGGCACCCCCACCTACACACCGGCCCGCACGGCCGAGGCCGTGGAGCTGGTGACCGCCGTCCCGGCCGGCGGCGTGGTCGTCGCGTGCGTACGGGACGGCTCCCGGCTGCGGATGCGCGTCACCACCCCGGGGTACGCCCCGGAGTGGAACGTGCAGTTCCCCCGCCACCTGCGCGAGGCGGGCGCCCGGTACGTCGTCGACGCCGTGCACGCCTCCGCCGGCGGCTTCTACCGGGTGCAGGGCGAGATACGCCGCCTCGGCTGAGCCGCGGCACGAAGGGGGGTGTCCCGCACCCATGGGGACCGCGGCCCTCCCGCGACAGCCGGGTCATCCCTAGGTTGCGGATGCCGGCTTTCCCGTCACCGGGACGGAAGCCTTGAGCACAGCAACCACTGCTCTCCGGGAGACACACATGCGGTACACCCCTCAGGAGGAATCCAACCTGGCGGTCGTCGAGGCTGCTCTGGACGCGGGGGCGGAGGATTTCACGAGGTTCTTCACCGAGATCTTCACCGAGTCCACGACCTGGACGATCGCCGGCCACGGACCTGTCGCCGGTGAGTACAACGGCCTCGACGACCTGCACGAGAACGCGGAGAAGGCGCTCTTCGACCGACTCGACGGGCCTCTGGCGATCACACCGCGAGGCCTGTGGGCCGACGGCGACGACGTCATCGTCCGCATCGACAGCAGGGGCCGTGCCCGCGACGGCGAGCCGTACCACAACGGATATCTCTACATCCTGACCATGAAGGACGGCAAGGTCGTCTCCGGCATCGAGTGGCTCGACCTGCACGCCTACTACGACATCGTCGAGCGGGTCGCGGTCTGAACAGGCCCCGGGAGCCCCGCTCGCGGGAACGGATCACAGCGGGCCGCGACATCACGCCGCCCGCTGTGGTCGCGGACCCCGGCAGGGTTGCCGGGTCGGAGGACTCCTCCACGCCGCCCGGGCCGGGAGCCGGACGGCCGGCCCGGGCGCGATCAAGGCATGGTCGCCTCGGCGTCAGGGCTCAGGCTGCCGAGCAACTGCAACGACTCCTCTGTCGTGCTTCCTCGTCGCGCGTCACAGACGAGGAGGTGCAGGCCCTGCGCCGCGGGGACGACGAAATCGTGGTATTCGAGCGTGAGCGGCCCGACGGCAGGATGCAGAAGCCTCTTGGTCTTATGGCTTTTGCCGATGACGACCTGCGCGTCCCACATCTCCGCGAAGTCCGCGTCGCCGTCGGCGAGGTGATCGACAAGATCCTGAATACCGGCGCGCACCGAGGCCTTGCCCCACGCCTGGCGGAGTGCCCCCACGGTCTCCAGCGCGACGCGCTCCCAGTCGACATAGAACGTCCTCGCGAAGGGATCGAGGAACATCATCCTGGCGAAGTTGTCCACGGATGCGAAGCCCTGATAAAGCAGCCGGCCGAGGGAGTTCGCCGCGAGGATCTCCTGCCCCTCGTGGTAGACGAACGCGGGATTCATGGACCACCGGTCGAGAAGCCCTCGCAGCTCGACCGATACGTCCGCGCTGAGCGGCGATCGCTGCTGCATCACATCCGCACCGGCCAGTCGGTAAAGATGCAGACGCTCGTCCTCACTCAGTCGGAACACGCGGCACAGGGCGTTGAGCAATTGCGGCGAAGGACTCGATTCACGGCCCTGCTCAAGGCGCGTGTAGTAGTCGATGCTCACTCCGGCGAAGGTCGCGACTTCCTCGCGCCGCAGTCCTGTGACGCGCCGCTGTCCCCGTGCCAGGCCCAACGACTCGGGCTCGATCGCCTCGCGGCGTCTGCGCAGATAGACGCCGAGTTCGTTCCTCACGCGCCGAGCAGTGCCAGCCATGGAGAAATGATAGGACCGAGCGTGCCCTGCGGGCGGCCCCCGAGGTGCGGCGCAGCACTGCGAGCGCGGGGAGGATGGGCGGGAACGTGTCCTGGTGCACGGTGCGCCGGCCGGGACACCACCTCACGCTTCATGGGGCCCACCAGGGTGGAACGCGGTGTCCGGTCGGTGTGCGGCCGGTGTCCGGCCGGGCGCGGGTGCCCGGCCGCACACCGACCGGACGGGCCCGGGCTAGTCGTCGTACCGCACCCCGTTCAGCCGGTCCCGCTCCGCCTGGGCCTGCACCGGCAGCTCGGGATCCCAGTCGGAGGCCCGGGGCGGCTCCGGGCCGTCCGGGCCCACCCGCACCAGTCGCTCCAGCCGCATCACCCGGTAGTGCCGGTCGCCGATCCTGGCCTCGTCCCACCGGGTGTACGCCAACTCGTCGGCTCCCGCCCGCAGGCGGGCCACCAGCCCCGGATCGTCCTCGTGCAGCATCGGCGCGACCTCCCGCAGATAGGTCACCAGCGAGTCCCTGATCGCCTGCGGGGTGTCCGCCCCGCCCGTCATCGGCGTCCAGCGGCCCTCGGTGAACTCGGTGATCGCGAACACCGGGGGCAGCAGCACCCCGCCCGGATGGCTCTGGAGTGCCCGCAGCGAATCCGCCCGCACATCGTGCGGCACCCGCGAGGACGGATAGACGAAACTCAGCAGATCGATCCGCAGCATGCCCTCGGACATCCCGGTGGCCGCCGCGGGATCGATGAGGAAGCCCCGGGTACGCGACCTGGCCCGGTACCCCTCCCCCGGCCGCATCGGATCCGGATCGCTGGGCCGGGGCGGCTCGGGACCGTCCGGACCCATCCGGATGAACATGTCACCCCGGGCGATCCGGAACCGGCACTCCCCCACCCGCAGTTCGTTCAGCTTCTCCCAGTCCATCCGGCGGGCCCCGGTCAGCCACAGCCGCTGCGCCTCGCGGTCCTTCACCGCCACGGCCTCCGCCGCCCGCACCCGGCACTCGCGGGCCAGCTCGTCCCGGCAGCCCTGCGGGTTGCCCTCGTCGGCGACGATCACCCGCCAGCGACCGTCGGCCTCCTGCTCCACCAGGGCGAACATCGGCCCCCGCCCCATGATGTCCGGATAGGTGTCCCGCGCACGCCAGGCCTCCGTATCGGAGATCACCGAGACCGGATCGTCGAACCGCGCCATGCTGATGACACGGTGGGGCTCGGGAAGTTCCGCTTGGTCATCGCTCATACCCGCATTGTGGTAGCCCCGTCGGCCACATCGCAGCGGATCAGCCCCGGATCATCCTCCCGGGGGTCAATCCGCCCGGTACACCGCCCGGGGCTTCGGCGTCTCCGTTACCCTCACCGCCCCGGCTCCGGGATCCGCTCCACCCAGCCGTCGGGCTCCACTTCGCCAGGTTCCCGGCCGGCGCCGGGATCGCCTCCCCCAGCGCCTCGTTCCGATGGCGGTGGCGGTAGGTGACCGACCGGGGACGGAGCCGGCCGCCGGGCTGTCCTGCCCCGGCGGCCGGACCCGTACCCCGTCTTGCCCCGCCGGTCAGCTCTCCCGCTGCCGCGGCCGGATCAGCACGTAACCGGCCACGCCCGCGATGGCGCCGAGCACGCCGCCGGCCGCCGTCCATACCCAGCGGTCGCTCCACCACGAGCCCATCCAGCCGGACTCGGGCTCGGCGACGGCCACCGGCTGGACGCCGGTCACGGTGTCGTCACTGTCCTCCGCCGCCTCCGGGTCCGCCTCCAGATCGACGACGGCCCCGGCCCGGGCGGCCGGGATCAGCGGCTCCGACAGTTCGCCGCCGCCGGCCCGCGCGCCCCCCGACTCGGTGGCGGTGACCCGCACCTGGGCGGAGACCCCGAGCCCCAGGTCGCGCTCCGGCAACTCCACGACGGTCAGCCGCAGATAGTACGCGCCGGGCAGCGGATCGTCCGCCCACGGCTCGGACCAGGGCTTGACCGGGCGCAGGGTGCAGCTCAGGTCGATGGAAGCGGCGTCCTCGGCCGCCGTCACCGTCTGCTGCCCCTCGGTGCACGCCTGGCGGCGGCGCAGCCCGTCGTACACGTCGAGCTGCCAGGTGACCGGGCCGCTGCGCAGGGCGGCGTCCGGCAGGGTGACCGTGGCCTCGGCCGTGGCGGTCTGTCCCGCGCCGGCCGGGAACGTCCAGTACAGGTAGTCGCCGGTGGAGGCCATGGCGGTGGCGGTCTCGTCCTGGCCGATCACCGTGGCGGTGCGGAAGCCGGTGCCCGCCTCCTGCTGCGGGGCGTCGTCGGCCGCGGCCGTGCCCGCGCCGGCGAGGAGGAGTCCGGTCAGCGGCAGCAGCACCGCGGCCCGGAGCGTACGTCGCAGTCCCTGTCGCATCAGTGGGCCCTCCCCAGCGCGATCCCCATCCGGACCAGCAGGCCCCACAGCACGCCGGCGACCAGGCCGACCACCGTCAGCAGCACCAGCGGCACCCAGCCCCGGGCGAGGCCGAAGGCGGCCACGTCCGAGGGGTTGTCGGGGCCGGCCACCACGTCGACGGACAGTTCCACCGGCAGACCCGGGGTGCGCGGCTGGCCCTCGGGCACCGAGAAGGAGTTGGAGACCTCCAGGCAGACCGGGACCGATGCGGAGGTGTCGCCCTCCTCGGGCTCGGGCAGCGGGTAGCGCAGCCCGGTGGACATCACATCGGTCCGGCCGTGGCCGGCTCCGGTGCCGCGGGTCAGCTCCTGGCCGTCCTCGCTCACCGCGCGCAGCAGCACCCCGTGGTCGGGGTCCATGGCGCGGTCGGCGGCGACGCTCACCGAGGCCCGCAGTTCCTGGCCGGGGCGCACCGGCACCCGGTACCAGCGGGGCTCGCCGAACTCGGCGCGGTCGGTGTAGACACCGGCGCCGAGCAGCGGCGCGTCGGCGCACTGGGGGGCGCCCTCGACGGCGGCCGGGTTCTCGACGGGCACATCGGCGCGCCGGACGAGTTGTCCGATCCGGTCGGCGAGCTGGTCGGCGTCCTGGACGGCGGTGTAGGTGCCGCCGGTGGCCTCCGCGATGCAGCTCAGCTGCTGGCGTACGGCGTCGTCCAGGGTCAGGCCGAGGGTGTCCACCACCAGGTGGGTGCCCTTGGCGGCCAGTTCACGGGCCACCACGCAGGGGTCGGGCTGGCCGCAGGAGTCCTCGCCGTCGGTGATGAGGACGATCCGGCGGGTGCCGGGGTCGTCACCGAGGTCCTTGTCGGCCTCGCGGAGCGCGTAGCCGATGGGGGTGAAGCCCGTGGTGGGGCGGAGCGTGGCGACGGCGGTCTTGGCCTCCAGCCGGTCGACGGGGCCGACCGGGTAGAGCTGGTCGCTGTCGACGCAGCCGGCGACCTGGTCGTCGCCGGGGTTGCCGGCGCCCAGGGTGCGGATGCCGAGGTACACCTCTTCCGGCATCGCGTCGATGACCTCGTTGAACGCCTGTTGTGCGGCGGCGATCCGGGACTGGCCGCCGGCCATGTCGCGTTCGCTCATGGAGCCGCTGACGTCGAGGACGAGTTCTACGCGGGGCGGCGGTTGGCCCTCGGTCACCGCGCCGTCGGCGAGCGCGCCGGGCGCGAAGGCGCCCGCCATCAGGACGGTCAGCAGCCCGGTGAGGGCAACCGACCACTTTCTTATGATCATTGGCGGATCTTATTGACCGTCAGGTGTTCACCTCAAAACGAGCGGTCGCTTGCCGGTCTCGGCACCGGGACCAGCGCTACCTTGTCGGACATGACTGCCGATAACCCCGGGGCGCTGCCCGCGACGATGCGGGCCTGGACGGTCGCCACCCCCGGCCGGCTGGACCCGGCCGAGCTGCCGGTGCCCCGCCCCGCCGCCGGTGAACTGCTGGTGCGGGTACGGGCCTGCGGGGTGTGCCGTACCGATCTGCACGTCCGGGACGGGGAGCTGCCGCCGCACCGGACGCCGGTGGTGCCGGGGCACGAGGTGGTCGGCGAGGTGGTGGCGGCCGGGCCGGGCGCCACGGGCTACGCGGTGGGCGCGCGGGTGGGCGTCCCGTGGCTGCGGCACACCTGCGGCCGGTGCCGGTTCTGCCGCGGCGGCCGGGAGAACCTGTGCCCGGAATCCCGGTACACCGGCTGGGACGCGGACGGCGGCTACGCCGAGTACACCACCGTCCCGGCGGCCTACGCCTATCCGCTGCCCGAGGGGTACCCGGACACGACGCTGGCCCCGCTGCTGTGCGCGGGGATCATCGGCTACCGCGCGCTGCGCCGTGCCGACCTGCCGCCGGACGGCCGGCTCGGCCTGTACGGTTTCGGCGGCTCGGCGCACCTGACGGCCCAGGTGGCCCTGGCCGAGGGCGCCACGGTGCACGTCCTCACCCGCTCGCCCGCCGCCCGGCGGCTGGCCCTGGAACTCGGCGCGGCCTCGGCGCGCGACGCCCGGGACGCGCCGCCCGAACCGCTGGACTCCGCGATCCTGTTCGCCCCGGTGGGCGATCTGGTCCCCACCGCGCTGACGGCCCTGGACGCGGGCGGCACCCTGAGCATCGCCGGGATCCATCTCTCCACGATCCCCGCGCGGGACTACGAGCGGGAGCTGTTCCACGAGCGGACGGTGCGCAGCGTCACCGCCAACACCCGTGACGACGGGCGCGCCTTCCTGGCCGCGGCCCGGTCCCACGCGCTGCGCACCACCGTCACCCCCTACCCCTTCGCGGAGGCCGACCGCGCGCTGGACGACCTGGCGGCGGACCGGGTCAACGGCGCGGCCGTCCTGGTCATGTGAGGCCGGGCGGGCGGTGCGCCACCACGATGATCATGCCGTCGCTCTGCTCGGCGGCCGTGAACTCCGCCCAGTCCACCTGGGCGCCCATCGCGTGGATGCGGGCCAGGTCCGGGGGGAGTTCGCCGTGCCGCAGCAGATGGTCGCGGGTGCCGGCGTAGATGTGGGCGGCGGTGTATTTGGTGTGCTCGGTGATGTCGGTGATCTCGTCGATGACGAGCCCGGCGGCGTCCGCGAGGCCCGGGTACGCCTCGGCGCGGGTCATGGGGGCGGCCCGCCAGATGGCCAGCATCTCGGCGACCGCCCGGCGCTTGTGCTCGTCCTCCTCGGCCGGGCCACGCTCCACCAGGTCGGTGAGGACCAGCCGCCCCCCCGGGCGCAGCACCCGGGCGATCTCCGTCAGCGCCGCGCCCCGGTCGGGCAGGTGCACGATGGATTCGAAGGCGAGGACGGCGTCGAATGAGGCGTCCCGGTAGGGCAGGTCCATGGCGTCGGCCAGTTCGAAACGGACCTGGCCGGACAGCCCTTCGGCCTCCGCACGCGCCCCGGCCAGCGCGACGTCTCCGGCACTGATGGAGACGCCGGTCACCCGGGCGCCGCTGGCTTTGGCCAGCCGTACGCCGGGGCCGCCGGTGCCGCAGCCGAGATCGAGCACCTCGTCGCCCGGGCCGGCCCTGAGCCGGCTGATGAGCAGATCGGTGAGGCGGTCCCCGGCGGTGGCGAAGTCGCTGGTGTCGTCCGGGCCCAGCCAGTACCCGTAGTGCATGTTGCCACCGTAGATCTCGGTGATCGCCCGGTTGTTCGCGTCGTAGAACGCGCCCACCTCCTGCGGTGTGGGTGCTCCGGGCAGCCCGGTATCGGTGGTCTCCGGCATCGTGGTTCTCCCCCTCCTGGGCATCGGCCCCCCGCTCGCCGCCCCCAACCTGCCCGCCGGGCGGGCCGGGCAGTGCGGTGCGGCGCGGGATTCACCCGTACGGGGGTGCCGATTCCGGGAGTTGACGGAGGGGAGCAGAGCGGGTGCGGAGCCGGCGTCGGCGGCTCAGGCCATGGCGGGCTTGAGCAGCACCTTGGTCCAGCCGTCGTCGCGCCGGTCGAAGTGCTGGTACGCGTCGGGAGCCTCGCGCAGCGGCAGCCGGTGCGAGACCAGGAAGCTCGGGGTGGCCCGGCCGGCGATGATCATGTCGCGCAACTGCCGGTTGTAAGCCTTGACATTGGCCTGCCCGGTGCCCATCCGCAGCCCCTTCTCGAAGAAGCGGCCCATGGTGAAGAGCAGTTCGCCGTGCCGGGCACTCTCCGACGGCCCGCCCGGGTCGGACGGGACGTAGAGGCCGACGACACCGAGGATGCCGGTGGGCCGCACGCTCTCGACGAGGGTGTTGAGCACCATCGCGGGCTGCTCCTCGCCCTCGCGCACGGTGGCCTGGTAGCCCACCGCGTCGATGCCCTTGTCGGTGCCCTCGCCGCCGGTGCGGTCCTTGATCTGCTCGGCCGGGTCGCCCTGGCTGTAGTCGATGGGAACCGCCCCGATGCGCTCGGCGAGCCGCAGCCGGTCCGGCTGGCGGTCCACCACGAACACCGTGGCCGCGCCGCGCAGCAGGGCCGAGTAGGCCGCCATCAGCCCGACCGGGCCGGCGCCGAAGACGCACACCGACTCGCCGGGCGAGACCTCGGCCATCTCGGTGGCGTGGTAGCCGGTCGGGAAGATGTCCGCGAGCAGCGCGAAGTCGTCCTCGTGCTCCTCGCCCATCGGCAGCTGGAGGCAGTTGAAGTCCGCGAACGGCACCCGCAGGTACTCGGCCTGGCCGCCCATGTACGGGCCCATCGAGACATAGCCGTAGGCGCCGCCCGCGAAGCCCTTGTTGACCGTCAGACAGAAGCCGGTCTTCCCGGCGAGGCAGTTCTTGCAGAAGCCGCAGGCCACATTGAACGGCATCACCACCCGGTCGCCCTTCTTGACCGTGGTGACGCCGGAGCCGACCTCCTCGACGATGCCCATGTTCTCGTGGCCGAACACGATGCCCGGCTCGGCTCCGGTACGCCCCTCGTACATATGGAGGTCGGAGCCGCAGATCGCCGCCGTCGTCACCCGGACGATGGCATCGTTCGGCGCCTGTATCCGGGCGTCATCGACATCCTGGACGGCGACGGAGAAGGGCTCCTGGTACACAACCGCCTTCACTGGGTCCTCCCTGCTGTGTGGCCCCCGACCGCTGGCTGCCATTCCTTTTGTCATATTAGGGTGTTATGTCTGGTACAGCCACATGGGTGTGAGCGGCAGGAAAGCACCAGAAGGGCGGCAGCGTGCCCGATCTGTCCGAGCAAGTCGTCGACCTCGCCAAACGCGGCGGCCGGGAGCCGGTGGTCGCCCAGACGCTCCGGTCCACCACGGCCGCCACCCTCTCCTACATCGTCGCGCTCTGGCTCACGAACGTCAGCGCCCCGCTGCTCGCCCCGCTGACCGCCCTGCTCGTCGTCCAGGTCACCCTCTTCGCCACCATCACCAGCGGCATCCGCCGGGTCACCTCCGTGGTGGTCGGCGTCGTCGTCGCGGCCGGCTTCAGCGCCATCGTCGGGCTGAGCTGGTGGAGCCTTGGCCTGCTGATCCTCTGCGCGCTCACGGTGGGCCATCTGGTGCGGGTGAGCGAGTTCGTCCCCGAGGTGGCCATCAGCGCCATGCTCGTGCTGGGCGTGGCCCAGGTGGCCGAGACCGCCTGGGACCGGGTGGCGGAGACCCTGATCGGCGCCGTCGTCGGCCTGCTGTTCAACGTGATCTTCGTGCCACCGGTATGGGTGCAGAGCGCGGGCGAGGACATCGAGGACCTCGCCGCCCGGATGCGCGACCTGCTGCTGCGCCTCGCCGAGCAATCCGAGACCCAGCGGCTGTCCGTCACCCGCGCCGAGCAGAAACTGGACGAGGCCCGGCAGCTCGACCAGGACATCACCACGGTGGACGCCTCCCTGCGGCAGGCCGAGGAGAGCCTGCGGCTCAACCCCCGGGTCAAGGAGGGCCTGCTGACCCGGATCGTGCTGCGCACCGGCCTGGACACGCTGGAGGTGTGCGCCGTCATCCTGCGCACCATGTCCCGCTCCCAGGCGGACATCGCGGCCCGGCGCACCGGCGAGCCGCTGGTCCCCCCGGAGGTCGGCCCTGCCCTGCGGGACCTGCTGGCCAACCTCGCCCGCGCCGTCGACAGCTTCGCCACCCTCATCACCAGCCAGGTCAACGAGGCGGCGGAGGAGGCGGAGGACAATCTGATCCGCGAACTGGAGGCCAGCCGCGCCAGCCGGGAACGGCTCGCGCAGCTGATGCTCACGGGCGTACGGGAGCACCCCCGGCAGTGGCAGTTCCACGGCTCGATCCTGGCCGAGGCGGACCGGATGCTGGACGAGCTGGACGTGGAGAAGCGGTCCCTGCGGGTGATGGAGGAACTGGACCGCTACTCGCGCGAGCGCCGCGACCGGATGCGGCGGCTGCGCCGCAAGGCCAGGATCCGGGTACGCAGCTCCCGGTAACGTCGGCGGACGACGATGCGCGGCGAGCGAGGGGACAGGTAGGGCCCATCCCGGTACAGCGCGGGCAGCGGCACGTACACGGTCCTGTGCGTGGGCCGCTCGGCGACCGCACCGCACCGCACCGGCCGTTCACCGCGACCCTCCCGTACGACACGTACCAGGTCGCGCTCGTCCCGCACCCCGACGCTCGCCCCCGTCCTGCGCGCCGGCCAGCGCTCCCCGGCCCGTACGAGGAGTGGAGCGCCGCGCTCGTCGCCGCCGATCCGGTGATCACCGATCACGGCATCACCGCCCTGCACCCGGCAGCCCTCGACCGCCCGCCCCTCGGCGCCTACGACGGCGCCCGGGGTGGTCGCGGACGGACAGCCCCATGGCCCGGCTGCTGGCACAGGTACCCCGGCTGACACGATCCGTGGTGCCCGACCCCTGCCGGAGCCCGGTGGTGCCGCGCCCGCGCCGGTGACCGCCTTCACCGTCGAGGCCACCCCCGCCGATGACGGGGTCCGGGTATCCCTCTTTCCAGCAGCGGCGGACGGCGCACCGGGCGACCACCTCGCGGCGGACGCCGACCCGGCCGCCCTCGGGCAGCTCCCGACCGCCGCCCCGCGCCACCGGCTCCCACGACTGGCCGCCCCTCGCCCGGGAGAAGCACCCGGCCTGCCGCACCGCCGCCGCGATCCTGGCTCCGGGCCGCTGTACGGTCCGCACCCGGGCCGGCGCCCGCCCGGCTGCTGTCATCGATCACCCACCCGGTACGCCCGCCGCCCCACCGGCGTCGAGCGCTTCCGCTGTGAGCTGCCGGCCCGCCATGTGCCGCGTGCCCGCCGTGCAGCGACCGCGATCAGCGGCTGCTCGACCCCGGGCCGGTCACCGCCCGCAGCAGGCGGGCCCGCGCTCCACCGGCAGCTGCCGCACCGTACGCGGCCGGGCGAGCCCCGCCCCGTACCGGTGCACATCGACGGTGTGGGCCTGTACGAGCTGCTCCACGCGGACCCGACCGCCCACCTCGCCGTGTACACCGTCCCCGGTCACCGCACCCGGATACGCCGCCCCCGGCGAAAATGCGTTACCGCCGCTCCCGCAAGCGTTCCTGCAACCGTTCCCACAGGCGGTCCACCTGGGCGGCCAGTTCCTCGCGCGTGCCGTCGTTCCGCAGCACCTCGTCGGCGATCGCCAGCCGCTGCTCCCGGCCCGCCTGGGCCGCCATCCGGGCCCGGGCGTCCTCCTCGCTCATGCCGCGCAGCCGGGTCAGCCGCTCCAGCCGCGTCGCGGGCGACGCGTCCACCACGACCACCAGGTCGTACTGGTCGGCCAGGCCGTTCTCGGTCAGCAGCGGCACGTCGTGCACCACCACGGATCCCTCGGGCGCGGCGGCCCGCAGCTGCGCGGAGCGGCGGGCGACCAGCGGGTGCACGATGGCGTTCAGCGCCGCCAGCCGCCCGGCGTCGGCGAAGACGATCCGGCCGAGCCCCGCCCGGTCCAGCGAACCGTCGGCGGCCAGCACGCCCGGCCCGAACTCCTCGACCACCGCCGCCAGCCCGGGGGTGCCGGGCTCCACCACCTCGCGGGCGATCCGGTCGGAGTCCACCACCACGGCGCCGTGTCCGGCCAGCAGCCGCACGGCCTCGCTCTTGCCCGCCCCGATCCCGCCGGTCAGTCCCACGCTCAGCATGCCCGCAGGCTACCCGCCCGGCGCCGTCAGCGGTCGCCGCCCTCGCCCTGCTCGCGCTCGGCCAGGAACCGTTCGAAGACCTCGCCCAGCTCGTCGGCGGACGGCAGTTCGGCCGGCTCCGCGACCAGCGAGCCGCGACTGGCCGCGCCCGCCAGCGCGTCGTACTGCTGCTCCAGGCCGCGCACCACCGCCACCAGCTCGGAGTCGCCCTCGGCCAGCTCCCGCTCGATCTCGTTCTGTGTCTTCAGCGCCCGGTTGCGCAGCGCGTGCGCCACCTGCGGCAGCACCAGACCCGTCGCCCCGGTGACCGCCTCCAGCACCACCAGCGCCGCGTCCGGGTACCGCGAGCGGGCGATGTAGTGCGGCACGTGCGCCGCCACCCCCAGCACATCGTGCCCGGCCTCGGCCAGCCGCAGCTCCAGCAGCGCCGCCGCGCTCCCCGGCACCTGCGCCTCGTCGAACATGCCACGGTGCGCGGGCAGCAGATCCGTGCGGTTGCCGTGCGGGGTGAGCCCCACCGGGCGGGTGTGCGGCACGCCCATCGGGATGCCGTGGAAGGTCACGGCCATCCGGACCCGCAGCCGCTCCACGATCTGCCGCACCGCCGCCGCGAACCGCTCCCACTCCACGTCGGGCTCGGGCCCGGACAGCACGAGGAACGGCTGGTGCGTCTCGTCGTGCACCAGGCGCAGGTCCAGGTGGGGCGTCTCGTACGACGTCCAGCGGTCGCGCCGGAAGGTCATCACCGGCCGGCGGGCCCGGTAGTCGATCAGCCGGTCGTGGTCGAAGCGCGCCACCGTGGTGTACGGGCGGCCGTCCAGCAGCTGTTCGATCAGCTGGCCGCCGGTCTCCCCGGCGTCCATGAAGCCGTCGAGGAAGTAGATCAGCACCGGCCCGGCGCCGTCCGCTCCGGTCGCGCTCTGCTCGGCGAGCCGCAGCCCCCGGGCGTCCCATGCGTACAACTCCTGCGGATCCCGCACCGTCACCGCACCCCTTCCGCTGTCTTGCGTGCACCGGACAGAACGCGCGGTGACACGACGGCATTCCCGGGGCAGCTTCCCATGTCCGGTACGGAACCGTCCGGCGGAGGGGGCGGTTCCGGCAGGGGCCGGGAACGCGACAGGGCCCGCACCCCGGTCGGGGTGCGGGCCCTGGGAGCCTCAGCCCGCCCTAGCGGGCGGGGTCAGCGGCGGTGAGCACTCAGCTCTGGCCGCCGGCCAGCTTCTCGCGGAGCGCCGCCAGCGCCTCGTCGGAAGCCAGCGCACCGGTGTCCTCGGCGCCCTCGGAGGAGTACGAACCCCCGCCGCCACCGCTGCCGGACTGCGGCGCCGGCACACCGGCACCCGCCGCCTCGGCCTCGGCCTGGGCGTCCGCCTCGCGGGACTTGACGACCTGCGCCTGGTGCTGCTCGAAGCGGGACTGCGCCTCCGCGTACTGGCGCTCCCACTCCTCGCGCTGCTTCTCGTACCCCTCCAGCCAGTCGTTGGCCTCGGGGTCGAAGCCCTCGGGGTAGATGTAGTTGCCCTGGTCGTCGTAGGACGCGGCCATGCCGTACAGGGTCGGGTCGAACTCGACGGCCAGCGGGTCGGCGCCGAAGTTCTCGTTCGCCTGCTTCAACGAGAGGCTGATCCGGCGACGCTCCAGGTCGATGTCGATGACCTTGACGAAGATCTCGTCGTTGACCTGGACGACCTGCTCCGGGATCTCCACGTGGCGCTCGGCCAGCTCGGAGATGTGGACCAGACCCTCGATGCCCTCGTCCACGCGGACGAACGCACCGAACGGCACCAGCTTGGTGACCTTGCCGGGGACGACCTGGCCGATCTGGTGGGTGCGGGCGAACTGCTGCCACGGGTCTTCCTGGGTCGCCTTCAGCGACAGGGAGACGCGCTCGCGGTCCATGTCGACGTCGAGGACCTCGACGGTGACCTCCTGGCCGACCTCCACGACCTCCGACGGGTGGTCGATGTGCTTCCAGGACAGCTCGGAGACGTGGACCAGACCGTCCACGCCGCCCAGGTCCACGAAGGCACCGAAGTTGACGATGGAGGAGACGACGCCGGAGCGCACCTGGCCCTTCTGGAGGGTGGTGAGGAAGGTCTGGCGGACCTCGCTCTGGGTCTGCTCCAGCCAGGCACGGCGGGACAGGACCACGTTGTTGCGGTTCTTGTCCAGCTCGATGATCTTGGCTTCCAGCTCCTTGCCGACGTAGGGCTGGAGGTCGCGGACGCGGCGCATCTCGACGAGGGACGCCGGCAGGAAGCCGCGGAGGCCGATGTCGAGGATGAGACCACCCTTGACGACCTCGATGACGGTACCGGTGACGATGCCGTCCTCGTCCTTGATCTTCTCGATGGTGCCCCAGGCACGCTCGTACTGCGCGCGCTTCTTGGACAGGATCAGGCGGCCTTCCTTGTCCTCCTTCTGGAGGACCAGGGCCTCGATCTCGTCCCCGACGGCGACGACCTCGTTCGGGTCCACGTCGTGCTTGATCGACAGCTCGCGGGAGGGGATGACCCCTTCCGTCTTGTAGCCGATGTCGAGCAGGACCTCGTCCCGGTCGACCTTCACGATGACGCCGTCGACGATGTCGCCGTCGTTGAAATACTTGATCGTCTCGTCGATCGCGGCGAGGAAGTCTTCCTCGGAACCGATGTCGTTGACCGCAACCTGCGGGGTGGTCACGGTGGTCTCGGTGCTGCTCGTCATGTGGTAAAGGGCTCCGGTACGGACAAGGTGTCGTAGGCACTACTACGCACGGGGCCCGTATCGCACTGCCGAAGCCGGACAGCCTGAGAAGCGCTCTCCGGAGGTGCCGCTTCCGAAAGCGCCTCGACAACCGAGGGGACATACAACAAGTGCGAGCGCGGCCTGCTCCGTCCGAGGCGCACAGGCCCGCAGCGCGTCTTATAGCATACGGGCGCATCTCAGCGGGGTCAATGCGTGCTTCGCCCCACCCCATGCGATATCCAGCCAAAACCGGCAGTTCACCGCCCGGCTGGGGCCAAGATCACCCTCTCGCCGGGCGTGGCGCGCCCCCGGTCGTACGCGCACGGCGCGCCGGGGTCCGTGCGGACCCGGGCGCGCCGTGCGGGATGCGGGGTGCGGCGATCAGATACGGCGGGTGGCGACGGCGGCGGTCTGCGTCACCGGGGTGCCGTCGCCGGTCGCGGTGCCGGAGTCCTTCCCGTCCTCGCCCCCGTCCGGGTCCGGGTCCTCGCCGTCGGGGTCGGTGTCCCCGTCCTCGGGGTCGTCGCAGCCCTCGTCCCCGTCCGCGTCCTCGTTCTCCTCGTCCTCGCCGGGCTCGTCGCCCGCACCGGACGGATCGGCGTCACCGGGCCGCCCGGAGTCCCCGGCGCCGGTGCGGGTGTCATCGGCGTCGTCCGCGCCGGTGTCCTCCTCCGGCTCCTCGTCGTCCGGGTCCACCGGGCACTCGGGCTGCTCGCCCGGGTCGTCCG
>NZ_JBHWJL010000060.1:0-22400 GCF_042731495.1 Streptomyces sp. NPDC059853 | reverse complement strand
GCCTTTGAGTTTTGCGCCCTCCGGCGTGTCCACCACTTTAAGGGATTCCCCCGCCGGATTCAAAATCCGGGGTTCGGAACCGAATTCGGACATGCCGAATAAGGCCCCTCACGGGTTCGATCTCTTACGAGTGGGTGCCGTCCTGATGATCAGCTGATCATCGGCGGCGAGACGTACGGTCCGCCTCCGTGGAAAACCCCCGGGGGTGGACAGCTCGGAGAACACTACGCATCGCCCACCCCACCGTCAAATCAACTGGTCAGGCGGCACGCGACCGCTCAGGCGGTACGCCGGACCCGCGCTCACGCGGCCACCGGCACCTCCGCCGGCCGGTCCGCCTCCGCCATGTCGCCCGTCTCCCCGGCCTGAGCCGCGCGCTTGCCGAGCACGAACACATACGCCAGGAACGCGGCCTCCGCCGCCACCCCGATCGCGATCCGCGCCCACGTCGGCAGCCCGGACGGGGTCACGAAACCCTCGATCAGCCCGGAGATCAGCAGCACCACCGCGAGGCCCAGCGCCATCCCGATCGCCGCGCGGCCCTCCTGGGCCAGCGCCGTCAGCCGGCGCCGCGGGCCCGGGTCCAGCACCGTCCAGCCCAGCCGCAGCCCCACCCCCGCCGCCACGAACACCGCCGTCAGCTCCAGCAGCCCGTGCGGGAGGATCAGCCCGAGGAACACATCCAGCCGGTCGGCCGAGGCCATCAGCCCGACCCCGATCGCCACGTTCAGCGCGTTCTGGAAGAGCACCCACAGCACCGGAATGCCCAGCAGCGCCCCGAACGCCAGCGACATCCCGGCGACCTGCGCGTTGTTCGTCCACACCTGCGCCGAGAACGCCGCCGCCGGGCTGCTGGAGTAGTACGTCTCGTACTGGCCGCCGGGCCGGGTCATCTCCCGCAGCGCCTCCGGCGCCGCCAGCGACGCCTGCACCGCCGGGTTGGCCGCGATCCACCAGCCGATGCCCGCCACCGCCAGCGTGAACACCACCGCCACCGGCACCCACCACCTGCGGGTCCGGTACAGCGCCGCCGGGAATCCCGCGGTGAAGAAGTGCGCCGCGTCCCGCCAGGTCGCCTTCCGCGTCCCCACCACCGTGGCCCGCGCCCGCGCCACCAGCGTCGTCAGCCGGTTGACCAGGACCGGATCGGGTGAGGAGGACTGGATCTGCGACAGATGTGTCGACGTCCGCTGGTACAGCACCACCAGCTCGTCCGTCTCCGCCCCGGTGAGCCGCCGGCGCCGCCGCAGCAGCTCGTCCAGCCGGTCCCACTCCGGCCCGTGCGCGGCCATGAAGACATCGAGATCCATACGGAAAGCTTCCCAGATGACAATGGGAGACTGGACAGATGAGTCAACTCGTCACGGGTGATGCGGTGGTGCTCGGGCTCCAGCCCGCGCGGGTGCCGACCCGGGCGCTGGCCATCGCCCTCGACGGCGTCGTCATCGTCACCGGCTACCTGCTGCTCAGCATGCTGCTCCTGAGCGCCGTCCTCCCGCTGGGCGCCGCCACCGCGCAGGCGGTGCAGGTGGCCCTGCTGATCCTCGTCCTGGTCGGGGTGCCCATCGCGGTGGAGACCCTGACCCAGGGCCGGTCGCTCGGCAAGCTGGCCCTCGGACTGCGCGTGGTGCGGACGGACGGCGGGCCCGTCCGGTTCCGGCACGCGCTCGTGCGCGGGGTGATCGGCTTCGTGGAGATCCTGCTGACCGGCGGCGCCGTCGCGCTGATCGCCTCCCTCGTCTCCCCCCAGGGACGGCGGCTCGGCGACGTCTTCGCCGGCACCCTGGTGGTCCGCGAGCGGCTTCCCGGCCGCCGTGCCCTGGCCCTCCCCCCGCCCCCGCCGGAGCTGGCCGGCCAGTTCGCCCGGCTCGACCTCTCCCAGGTGCCGGACGGGCTGTGGCTCGCCGTGCGCCAGTACCTGACCCGGATGGCGAAGATGGAGCGGAACGCCGCCTGGTCGCTGGGCGAGCGGCTGGCCGGGGACGTGGCGGCCCGCACCGGTGCCCCCGTCCCGCCCGGACTGCACCCGGCCGGGTATCTGACGGCCGTGGCCGCCGAGCGGCGGCGCCGGGACAGCGAGCGGGTCTTCGGTGCCCCGGCCGGCCCCGGTGCTCCGCAGCACGGCGGCGCGCCGTACGTCCCGGCGGCTCCCCCGCCGCCGTCCGCCACCTCCGGGGGTCTCACCCCACCGTCGTGATCGCGGACGGCGGGGAGTCCAGCTCCTCCAGTTCCACACCGGGCGCGGAGAGCACCACGTCGCCCGCCAGGTGGACGGTGTGCGCCTGGCCGGTCTCCTGGTCGTCGACCCGGTAGGCGTGCACGGTCAGTACGTCGCCGCCGTCGCCGTCCGCGCCCTCGCCGCCGTCCGCCGGATGCGTCTCGCTGCCCAGCAGGGTCCACACCTCGTCACGGGTGCGCGGCGCCAGCACCGGGCCGGTGAACTCCACCAGCCGCACCCGGACGCCGCCCGCCCCCGGTGCCGGGCGCAGCAGCTGGGCGACGGCCAGCAGATGGGCCGGGGAGCGGCCGGTGAAGGCGTGGGCGGGGGCGTTGCCCTCCTGGGCATGTTCGCCGGTGGGGTCGGTACGGACCCAGGTCACCCCGGAGAGCGCAGCGCCGCGCACCTGCCAGGCGCCTGCGTGGAGTTCGAGCCGCAGCGGGCGGCCGAGGGCGTCCAGGGTGAGATCCAGGGAGCCGGCCGGGCCGCCGTCGGGGGCGGTGGTGCGGGAGACGTAGCGCCAGCCGTGCGGGCCGGGCGCGCACTGGAAGTGCTCCTCGCCCAGCGGCGTTCCGTCGTAGGGGTCGTGGAGGCTGTACCGGCCGCGTGGCATGGGGGCAGCGTACGGGGCCGCCCGCGGGCCGCGCGGCGCCGGCCCGGCACCCGTCGGGTACCGGGCCGGCTGCCGGGTACCGGCTCAGTAGCGGTAGTGGTCCGTCTTGTAGGGGCCCTCGACCGGGACGCCGATGTAGTCGGCCTGGTCCTTGGTCAGCTCGGTGAGCCGGGCGCCGAGGGCGTCCAGGTGGAGCCGGGCGACCTTCTCGTCGAGGTGCTTGGGCAGGGTGTAGACGCCCACGGGGTACGCGTCCGGCTTCGTGAACAGTTCGATCTGGGCGATCGTCTGGTTGGCGAAGCTGTTGGACATCACGAACGAGGGGTGGCCGGTGGCGTTGCCGAGGTTCAGCAGGCGGCCCTCGGAGAGCACGATGATGGTGTGGCCGTCGGCGAAGGTCCAGGTGTGCACCTGGGGCTTGACCTCGTCGCGCACGACGCCGGGGATCTTCGCCAGCCCGGCCATGTCGATCTCGTTGTCGAAGTGGCCGATGTTGCCGACGATCGCCTGGTGCTTCATGCGGGCCATCTGGTCGGCCATGATGACGTCGCGGTTGCCGGTGGCGGTGATGAAGATGTCGGCGGTCTCCAGGACGTCGTCGAGACGGGCGACCTGGTAGCCGTCCATGGCGGCCTGGAGTGCGCAGATCGGGTCGATCTCGGTGACGATGACGCGCGCGCCCTGGCCGCGCAGCGATTCGGCGCAGCCCTTGCCGACGTCGCCGTAGCCGCAGACGACGGCGACCTTGCCGCCGATAAGGACGTCGGTGGCGCGGTTGATGCCGTCGATGAGGGAGTGGCGGCAGCCGTACTTGTTGTCGAACTTCGACTTGGTGACCGAGTCGTTGACGTTGATGGCCGGGAAGAGCAGGTCGCCGTCCCGGAACATCTCGTACAGGCGGTGCACGCCGGTGGTGGTCTCCTCGGTGACGCCCTGGATCTCGGCGGCGGCCCGGGTCCACTTCTGCGCGTCCTCGCCGAGGGTGCGGGTGAGGAGTTCGAGGATGACGCGGTGCTCGTCGCTCTCGGCGGCGGTGGCCGGGTCGGGGACGGCGCCGGCCTTCTCGTACTCGACGCCCTTGTGGACGAGGAGGGTGGCGTCGCCGCCGTCGTCCAGGATCATGTTGGGGCCGCCGGTCGGGGAGTCGGCCCAGGTCAGCGCCTGCTCGGTGCACCACCAGTACTCTTCGAGCGTCTCGCCCTTCCAGGCGAAGACGGGGATGCCGGCCTCGGCGATGGCCGCGGCGGCGTGGTCCTGGGTGGAGAAGATGTTGCAGGAGGCCCAGCGGACGCGGGCGCCGAGCGCGACCAGGGTCTCGATGAGGACGGCGGTCTGCACGGTCATGTGCAGGGAACCGGTGATGCGGGCGCCGGCCAGCGGCTGGGCGGCGGCGTACTCTTCGCGGATCGCCATCAGGCCGGGCATCTCGTGCTCGGCGAGGGTGATCTCCTTGCGGCCGAACGCCGCCAGGGAGAGATCGGCGACCTTGAAGTCCTGGGACATGACTGCTGTTCCTCCTGGGAGGGTTGGCTGACGGACAGAATGCAGTTGCCGGACCGGCTGCGCACGCGTCGCTCGTGGCGTCGGGCATGCGCCGGCCCGGGATTCGCATCCGTCGGAGGGCCTTCTTACCCCTCGGCCGGGCTGGGCCGCTCGGCCCCCCGACTGCCATCAGCAGCGACGTCTACTCCTACTCCGCGGCCAAATCTACACGCCCGGGCCGTGCGGTCACAGGGCCACGGTGGCACGGAAGAGGGTGCCGGGGCCGGTGGCGGTGACGGTTTCGGACGCCGGGACGTAGGCGGAACGGCCGCAGGCCAGGGTGAGTTCGGCCTCCCGCGAGCGCAGGGTGACGGTGCCGTCGGTGCACAGCAGGATCTGCGGTCCCCCGGCCGGGAGGGTGGCCCGCCCGCCGCCGTCCCCGGCCGCGGTGCCGCCGGTGCCGAGCCGGTACCGGGAGAGCCGGAACTCGTCGATCGGCGCCGGGTACACCTCCTCGCCGTCCGGCCCCGGCTCGGGGCGCAGCAGGGCCGGCTCGGTGGGCTCGAAGCGGACGACGCGCAGCAGTTCGGGGACGTCCACGTGCTTGGGGGTGAGTCCGCAGCGCAGCACGTTGTCGGAGTTGGCCATGATCTCCACGCCCAGGCCGCTGAGGTAGGCGTGCGGGACGCCCGCGCCGAGGTAGAGCGCCTCGCCGGGCCGCAGGGTGACGTGGTGGAGCAGCAGGGCGGCGAGGACGCCGGGGTCGCCGGGGTGGTGCCGGGCGATGCCGGCGTACGGGGCGTACGGGCCGCCGAGGCGGGCGGCGGCCTCGGCGGCGCGGTCCACGGTGGGGGCGAGGGCGGCGCGGTCGGTGCCGAGGAGGGCGGTGAGGACCTCGCGCAGGGGGTGTCCCCTGCTCGAAGAGCTCGGGGAGGCGTCGGCGGCCGCGCGGTCGCGCAGGGTGAGGACGTACGGCTTGAGGTCGTCGATCCCCAGGCCCTCCAGGAGGGCGGCGGCCTCGGTGGCCGGGCGGAAGCCGCACAGTCCCTCGAACGGGGTGAGGGCGCACAGGAGTTCGGGCTTGTGGTTGGCGTCCTTGTAGTTGCGGTGCGGGGCGTCGCGGGGGACGCCCCGCCGCTCCTCGTCCGCGAAGCCCGTCTGCGCCTGGGAGCGGGAGGGGTGGACCTGGAGGGAGAGCGGCGCGTCGGCGGCGAGCAGCTTGAGCAGGAACGGCAGCCGGGGTCCGAAGGCCTCCACCGCCTTCGGGCCGAGTTCGGCCCGGGGGTCGGCGGTGATGGTCTCGGTAAGGGTCACCGTCCCGGCGCCGCGATCCAGCCGGGAGGGGGCGCCGGGGTGGGCGCCCATCCAGAGTTCGGCCTGCGGTGTGCCGGTGGGTGCGGTGCCCAGCAGCGCGGGGATGGCGGTGTGCGAGCCCCAGGCGTAGGGGCGGATGGGGTTGTCGAGGCTGTCCATAGGACCTCCAGGGAACCTCAGGAGTCCGGGGCCTGGGCGAGCGCCAGGTAAACGGCGGCGAAATCGAGGGGGACGAGCAGGTCGGCGAGGGCGGCCAGCGGCCCCTCGGCGTCCTCGGCCGGGGCGAGTTCGCCGAGCGGGACGTTGTGTTCGAGGGCGAGGTCGCGGGCGGCGGTGACGGCACCGGCGGCACTGGCGCCGCGCAGCAGCAGGACGCGGGGGCGCGGCGTCTCGGGCTCCTCGACGCGGTCGCGGAAGAAGTCGTCCTCGGCGGTGCGCGCGGTAGCGGCGAGCAGCGCCTTGTGGGCGGTGAGGGCGCCGGGGAGCGCGGCGGGCAGCGCGGGCAGGCCGGCGAGCGCGGTGAGGCCGGCGGCGGCGTGCCGTGCGGCGGCTCCGGCGAGGGGGCCCTCGCTCCACAGCAGCGGCAGGGCCGCGGCGCATTCGGCGGCCAGGGTCTTGCCGGGGTTGCCCTCGGTGCGGGCGGCGGGGCCGCAGCGTTCGGCGAGGCCGTCGAGCCGGTCGGCGAGGGCGGCCACGGCGGGCTGCGCGGCGGCGGCGCCGTCCCCGTACAGGCCGAGCCGTTCGCCGAGGAGCAGCAGCGGGGTGAGCAGCGCCCAGTACGGGCCGAAGGCGGGGGGAGGGTCTCCGGCGGGCTCCAGGTGGGCGGGGCGGGTGAGCGGGACGGCGAGGTTGCGGCGGTGCGCGGTGGCCTCGGCGAGCGGGCTCCCGGCCGGGCTGACGGAGACGATGGAGCAGCCGCGCCGGTAGGCGGCGTCCACCAGGAGGCTCAGTCCGGCCTCGCTGCCCTCGGCGGAGGTGAGGAGCAGCAGGTCCATGGGCCCGGCCCAGCGGGGCAGCGGCCACTGGAGCGCGCCGGGGGCGGCGAGCGGGCCGGTGGGGGGCAGCACGGTGACGGGGACGGTGCCCCCGGCGAGGGCGGTCAGCACATCGGCGGCGAGCGGGACTTCGGGCCCGGTCCCGGCGATCAGGACGGTGCCGGGGCGGCCCTCGGGGCGCAGGGCGTCGATGCCGGCCTCGCTCGCGGCGCGGGCGGCGGTGCGGACCTGGGCTCCGGCGGCGGCGACCCCGCGCAGCAGGCCGCGCGGGTCGGCGCGGGCGAGCCGGGCGGGGTCCTCCAGCAGGGTCTCGTCGATCACCGGGAGGGCCTGCGCGCCTCGTCCTCCAGCAGGACGGGGACGCCGTCCCGGACCGGGTAGGCGAGGCCGCAGCCCTCGTCGGTGCAGACGAGTTCGCCGTCCGCCTCGTCCTCCCGGAGCGGGGCGTGGCACGCCGGGCAGGCGAGGATGTCCAGCAGCGCGGCTTCGACGAGCGGCATGGGCGGCGTCCCTTTCGGAAGGTGGACGGTGATCACGGGTGACCGGGCCCCTCAGCCTACCGCCGTCCGCGCGGCGGGCCCGGGCTACGCGGTGATGATGGCCAGGACCTCGTCGCGGACGCGGGCGACGGTGTCGGCGTCCCTGGCCTCGACGTTGAGGCGCAGCAGCGGCTCGGTGTTGGACGGGCGCAGGTTGAACCACCAGTCGGCGGCGGTGACGGTGAGGCCGTCGAGGGTGTCGAGTTCGGTGCCGGGCCGGTCCGCGTAGGCGGCGCGGACGGCGGCGGTGCGGCCGGCCTGGTCGGCGACCTCGGTGTTGATCTCGCCGGAGGCGGCGTACCGGTCGTAGGCGGCGACGAGTGCGGAGAGCGGCCCGTCCTGTTCGCCGAGGGCGGCGAGGACGTGCAGGGCGGCGAGCATGCCGGTGTCGGCGTTCCAGAAGTCGCGGAAGTAGTAGTGGGCGGAGTGCTCGCCGCCGAAGATGGCGCCGGTTCTGGCCATTTCGCCCTTGATGAAGGAGTGGCCGACGCGGGTGCGCACGGGGGTGCCGCCGTTCTCCTTGACGACCTCGGCCACCGACCAGGAGGTGATGAGGTTGTGGATGATGGCGGAGCCAGGCGCCTTGGCGAGTTCGCGGGCGGCGACCAGGGCGGTGATGGCGGAGGGGGAGACGGGTTCGCCGCGTTCGTCGACGACGAAGCAGCGGTCGGCGTCGCCGTCGAAGGCGAGGCCGGCGTCGGCGCCGGTGGCGCGGACCCGGGCCTGGAGGTCGACGATGTTGGCCGGGTCCAGCGGGTTGGCCTCGTGGTTCGGGAAGGTGCCGTCGAGTTCGAAGTAGAGCGGGTCGACCTCGATGGGCAGTCCGGCGAAGACGGTGGGGGCGGTGTGGCCGCCCATGCCGTTGCCCGCGTCGATGACGATCTTGAGGGGGCGGATGCCGGTGAGGTCGACGAGGCCGCGCAGATGGCCGGCGTAGTCGTCGAGCAGGTCGCGCCGGGTGATGCTGCCGGGGGTGGCGACGGGCTCGGGGGCGCCTTCGGTCATCCAGCCCTCGACGAGGGCGCGGATCTCGGCGAGTCCGCTGTCCTGGCCGACGGGCCTGGCGCCGGCGCGGCACATCTTGATGCCGTTGTACTGGGCGGGGTTGTGGCTCGCGGTGAACATGGCGCCGGGCAGGTCGAGCGCGCCGCTGGCGTAGTACAGCTGGTCGGTGGAGCACAGCCCGATCTCGGTGACGTCCGCGCCGCGGGCGGCGGCACCGCGCGCGAAGGCGTGGGCGAGACCGGGCGAGGAGGGCCGCATGTCGTGGCCGATGACGATGCCGGTGCTGTCGCCGAGGGCGACCTCGACGAAGGCGGCGCCGAAGAGTTCGGCGAGGTGCTCGTCCCACTGGTCGGGGACCACTCCGCGTACGTCGTAAGCCTTGACGAGCTGTGACAGGTCCGGTGCGGGCACAGTCCACCCCTTGTCGTTGATTGATGTGGGCCTACTGTTCGGGCGAGCGGAGAATCCGCAGGTGGCCGCGGCGGGCGACTTCCATGGCGCTCGTCGCGTCCCGGACCGGCCGGCCCGCCGCTTCGACGGGTTCGCCGGACTGCGGTGGGGTGCGGGCGGCCTCGCGCACGGCGTCGGCGAGCGCTTCGAGGTCGTCGCCGCTGGGGCGTGAGGCGGAGGTGTCGACGGCGAGCCGGACCACCTCCCAGCCGCGGGGGGCGGTCAGCCGCTCGGAATGCTCGGCGCACAGGTCGTAGCAGTGCGGCTCGGCATAGGTGGCGAGGGGACCGAGGACGGCCGTGGAGTCCGCGTAGACATACGTCAACGTCGCCACGGCGGGACGGCCGCACGCGGTGCGCGAACAGCGACGTACGGGGCTCACGATGTTGGACCGTACCGCACTCCTGAGCGGGCCGCGACGACTCACCCCGGCGTCACCCGCCCGTGTCGCCGGGCGATGGCCGATTTGCGACCGGATTCGTTCCAGGACGTACGGTTTGTGCTCGCCGATGGACGGAAACGCTGGAGGAACCGGTATCGAACCGGTACAGCCTGCCATCGTCCTCTAAGGTCGGAGACGATGGACAATCCCAGCGTCCCCCCAGGTCCGCCAGGTCCCGCCGGCCGCCGGCCGCGGCGCAGGGACCGGCACGGCCGCGGCATGCGCGGCCCCGTGGCGCCGCCGCAGGTGCCGCTCGCCCTGTCCCGCTCCGACACCTTCGACGCCCTGGTCCACGAATCGGCCGATCGGCTGCGGCGGCGGCTGCCGCAGCTGGACGGAGTGGACTTCGGTGTCCGGGACGTGCCCCCGCTGCCGCCCGGGGACGACGACGACATCACGGTGCCGCTGGGCGGCGTGGTCCGGGCCAGGACCCCGGCCGCCCGCGATCTGATCGTCGTCTACCGCCGTCCGGTGGAGCTGCGCAGCCGGGACCGCGAGGAGCGGGCGCACCTGGTCCACGAGGTCGTCGTGGAACAGGCGGCCGAACTGCTGGGCCTGGCCCCGGAGTCGGTGGATCCCCGGTACGGCCAGGAGTGAACGGGGCGGCGGGGCTCAGTCGGTGAGGACGGACAGGTCCTCACCGGTCTGCGGCACCGACACCCGGGAGCGGTCGTCGGGCAGGGTCTGGACGGTGAAGGTGACCATGTCGTCCTCCTTCTTCGCCAGCGTGCGCGAGGCGTACAGCGTGCCGCCGTCCAGCCGTTCGACGGTGATGGCGTAGCGGCCCTTGGTGCCGTCGGGCAGTTCCGGGGCGATGGCCAGGGTGCTCCTGGCCTCCACCGTGTACGTCTCCGGCTCCGGTGCCTCGCCGCCGTTGCTGCCGCCGGAGACGGTGACCCGTACCTCGACCGCTTCCTCCGGCGCGACCAGCGAGAGCGTGGTGCCCTTGGCGGTGTTGCCGGCGACGCTCGCCCGCTGCTCTATGGGCGCGGTGGCCGGGATGAACGCCATCTCCCGCTCGTCGTCCTCGCCCTGCGTCACCCGCAGCCCGACGACCACCGCTCCGGTGCCGGAGCCGGTGGCGGGGGTGAGGACCAGCGAACCGGGCTCGCCCTGGGTCAGGTCCTCCAGGTCGATGGCGGTGAGGGTGCGCGAGCGCAGGCTGATCGATTCGTTCCCGGCCGGGGTGAAGGAGCCGGTGGGGCCGGAGAGGCTGACGTCCAGGGCCACGTCCTCGTCGCCCGGCGCGTAGGCGACCAGCCGCAGGGTACGGGCGTCGGCGGGGATGCCGGGCAGCACCAGCGGGCCGGTGGTGGCGGAGACCGGGGTCAGCCAGTCGACGCCGAGCTGGGCGTCGGACGCCTCGATCTGGGCGCCGATCCGGCCGGTGCGTGCGGTGACCTGGACGGCGAGGTCCGCCAGCGGTTCGTCGGTGAGGGTGGACAGCCGTACCGCGACGGAGGTGCCGCCGGGGACGGTGACGCCCTCGCCGCCGAGTTCGGACTCCAGCCGGCCCTCGGGGCCGTACAGCTGGATGTCCACCACGGTGGGCCCGGCGTCGGGGTTGGTGAGGTGGACGTAGTCGTTGCGGGCCTCGGCGGTGCTGGCACCGGCGAACCAGAACTCGCTGTCCGGGGTCTGGCAGGCGGTGCCCAGCAGGCCCTGGCCGCTGCCGGAGCGCACCGAGGTGGTCTGCTGCACGGTCCAGCCGGGGGCCAGCCGCTGCTCGGCGGTGCCGGTGAGGGCGGGGGCGCCGTAGGTGTCGACGCTCGCGGAGACCGGGATGCCCGGCTCCTGGAGGGCGACCAGCGGCTCGGGCTCCTCGTCCGCGTCCTTCTCGCCGTCCTCGTCGTCGCCGGTGCCGAAGCCGGCCACGTACTCGGGGGCGGGCAGCAGGTAGGCGTGCCCCTCCTCCTGGCCGTCCGCGCCGTCACCGTCGGCGCCGGGGGTGTACGCGGTGTACTCGGTGGTGGCGAGTTCGGCGCCGGTGGGGCGCGGGCAGGTGAGGGCGGTGCGTTCCACCGGCATGTCGCGGGCCTGGCCGGCGGGGGCGGCGCTCTGCTCGCCCGAGCCGAGGGAGGCCACGCCGGTGACCGCGACGAGCGCGGTCACCGTGGCCAGCAGGGAGATGGTGGTGCGGTTCATCGCTGGCTGCTCCCGTCGCCGTAATCGGCCGGATAGTCGTACGGCGCCTGGTAGTTCTGCGGGTGCGGCGGCTGCTGGTCCTGCTGGGGGTACGTGCCGTCCCAGCCGCCGTACTGCTGTTGCTGCTGTTGCTGTTGCTGTTGCTGGTCGTAGTAGCCGGACCAGTCCTGCTGTTGCTGCTGCTGGTCCGGGTAGTAGCCCTGCTGGCCCGGGAGGTAGGCGGGGGCGGCCTCCGGCGCGGGGTCCGCCGCCTGCTGCGGCGGGAGCTGCGGCTCCGGGTCGGCCGGGGGTCCGGGGACGCTGCCCTCGGTCCCGGCCGCTGCCGCCGCCCCCGTCCCGGCTGTCCCCGCCGCCTGAGCGGCCTCGGCGGCCTCGGCCGCGGCCCGGCGGCGCGCGCCGCGGCCCTGGGACGGGACGGCCGCGGCCGCCTCGCCCTCCTCCGGCAGATCGTCGTCCAGCTCGCGGCGCCGCCCCGGCAGCGCGAGCACCGCGACCACCAGCAGCAGGAAGCCCTGCGTCCACACCCACAGGGTGTGGGTGGTGGGCGTGTCGTAGGTGATGGCCAGCTTGCCGCCGCCCTCGGGCAGTTCGAAGCCCTGGGCCCAGCCGCCGACGGTCACCGGCGTGAGCGGGGTGCCGTCCAGGGTGGCGGTCCACGCCTCGTCGGCGGTGTCCGCCAGCCGCAGCACGCGCCCGGCCGCGCCCTCCGGCAGGTCGGTGTGCACCTCGACCGGCCCGGCCGGCAGCGCCTGCGGCGCCTCCCCCGACCCCTCGGCCGGCAGGACCATGGCCCGGCCGACCGGGCTCTCCACCCGCCACAGCGCGCCGCCGTCCTCCTGGCTGAGCCGCTTGAGCCCGGGGGTGGTGTCCAGGACCCGGCGCAGGGCGTCGGGCGAGCCGTCCTGCACCAGCACGTAGCGCACCGCGTAGGCGGCCAGCGCCTCGGTCTGGTCGGCGCCCGAGCCGGCCACCAGGTCGCCGACCGCGCGGGTCAGCGCGGTGTCCTCGCCGAGCAGCCGGGCCAGGTCGGCGTCGCCGAGCCGGGCGCCCGAGCCGCGGACCAGGGTGTAGGTGACGCGCTGGGTCAGGCCGTCGGCGCCGTCGCTCTCGCCGGCCAGCACCAGGGTGCGGGCCTGGTCGCGGGAGGAGGACTCCTCGGCGACGAAGGCGGGCACCTGGACGGGGTCGCGGCGCTGGAGCGGGCCGTCGGCGCCGCTGAGCATCCAGCCGGCGGCCACGAGCAGCGGCCCGGCGGCGGCAGCGGCGGCCACCGCCACGGCGACCGGCTGCCGCCAGCCGAAGCTCTGGGCGGCGACCCGGCCGCGCGCCCCGTCGGCGCCGAGGACGGCGGCGGACAGCAGGGCCAGCCCGTACAGCAGGGTGGCGGGGCCGCTCCAGGCCGTGTCGTTGACCCAGACGGCGTAGAGCAGCGCGATGAGCGCGCCCGTCCAGGCGGTGCCGATGGCCAGCCGCCGGTCCTGGCGCAGCAGCGCGGCGAGGGCGGCGAGCAGCACGCCGATGAGCAGCCAGCTGCCGGGGGTGCCGGGGCCGCCGGGGTTGGCGTTGAGGAGCTGGGTGGCGGTGGCGGCGCCGGTGTCGAAGCGCAGCCCGGCCTCGTGGCGGAACTCCTCGGGGCTGAGCAGCACCGAGAAGGACCAGGGGGCGAGCAGCAGCAGCGGGGTGAGGAGGACCACGGCGAACCGCGCGGCCTTGGCGAGCCGCAGGGCGCCCGCCAGGCGCAGCGGCAGGGCGAGCGAGACCACGGCGAGCACGACGGCCAGCGGCCACACCACGGGGGTGAAGGCGGTGATGACGGTGAGCAGCAGCGCGGCGGCCCAGGCGGCGCGCCAGGGGCCCTTGCCGTCCTCGCGGGTGTGCCCGGCGGCGGCGACGGCGCAGCGGGCGAGCGGCGGCAGGGCGACGGCGAGGACGGCGGTGCCGATGCGTCCGGCGGCCAGCGCGCCGGTGACGGCGGGCAGGAAGGCGTAGGCGGTGGCGGCCCAGGCGCGCAGCAGGCGCGAGGTGACCAGCGGCTTGGAGGTGAGGTAGGCGCTGACACCGGCGAGCGGGACGGAGCACACCAGGATCGCGGTCATGGCGACGCCGGGGTTGCCGAGCAGCGCGGAGGCCAGCAGGGCGAGGGCGCCGAGGTAGGGGGGCGCGCTCTCGGTGCCGCCGGTGCCGACGGGCTGCCAGGTGTCCCACACGCGGTCCCACCAGGTGGCGACGTCGGCGGGGGCGGGCAGCAGGGCGCCGCCGGCGAGGGCGCCGCCGCCGATGAGGTCGCGGGTGGCGACGGCGGCGACGGCGAACAGGGCGGCGAACAGGACGAGTCCGGGTTTGCGGGCGAGCCGCTTGAGCCGGGCGAACTGTTCGACCTGGAGGGATTCGGCGTCGTCGTCGGTGGGTCCCGATTCGACGGCGCCGCCGTGCCGTCCGCCTCCGCTGGTGGCGGCGGCGGATTCGGAACGGGCGGAGAGCGAGCCGATGATCTGTTCGACCGTGACGCGGAGGGTGGCGCCCGCGGGCGGGAACAGCGGTCTCAGTTCGGCCGCCGGGACGGCTTTGGGCCGGCGTTTGCGGGCGGCGAGGACGCGTTCGGGGCGCAGCAGGGTGGCGAGGAGTCCGGCGGCCTCGTCGAGGGCGCGGCCGGGGAGTTTGCCGACGAGGTAGCCGAGGACGCGCAGCAGGGTGCCGAGGACGATGCGCAGCAGCACCCAGGGCAGGGCACGGGCCCGGACGCCGGTGAGCAGGGTGTAGGTGGCGGCGGCCTTGTCGACGCGGTGCGGGTTGACGGCGGCGCGGCCGGCGCAGTCGATGGTGCGGCGTTCGCGGGCGGCGGCCTCGGCGTGCCGCAGGACGGCGCCGGGGGCGACCAGGACGGTGTGTCCGGCGGCGTGGGCGCGCCAGCACAGGTCGACGTCGTCGCGCATGAGGGGCAGGCGGCGGTCGAAGCCGCCGAGTTCCTCGAAGACGTCGCGGCGGATGAGCATGCCGGCGGTGGAGACGGACAGGACGGCGCGGACCTGGTCGTGCTGGCCCTGGTCCTGTTCGCGGCGGTCGAGGCCGGTCCAGCGGCGTCCGCTGTTGGCGATGGTGACGCCGGCTTCGAGGAGTTGGCGGCGGTCGTACCAGCCGCGGAGCTTGGCGCCGATGACGGCGGCGGAGGGGCTGGCGTCGGCCTGCCGCAGGAGTTCGGCGAGCGCGTCGGGTTCGGGCGCGGAGTCGTCGTGGAGCAGCCAGAGCCAGTGGATGGGTTCGCCGTGCGGGAATTCGGGCAGGTCGTAGACGTCGTTGTTCCACGTCCGGGTGACCGGGTCCCAGGCTTCGGGGCGTTTGAGGTACGGGAGGTCGTCGGGGGTGAGCACGGGGGCGCTGCGGGCGGCCTCGGCGACGGCGGCGCCGAAGCCGGTGCGGCGGGCGAGGTGCAGCACCCGGTCGGCTCCGAAGGCTTCGGTGACGAGGGCGGCGGAGTTGTCGGCGCTGCCGGTGTCGGCGGCGATGACGTCCTGGACGGGGCGGTCCTGGCCCAGCAGTCCGGTGAGGACGTCCGGGAGCCAGCGTTCGCCGTCGTGCGAGACGAGCACGGCGGTGACCACATGCTGCGGAAAGGCTGGGGTGGCGGCGGACTGGTGTGCCGGCTGCTGGCTGTGCACGGACATCGAGGTGCGGACCCCGGTTCGCTCGGTGGGCTTGGGGACGCGCGCGCCCTGCGGCAGCGGCGAGTGCGTCGGGGACAGCGCACCACCCTAGCGGCTGGGGGTGACGGCGCTCCGCGTACCGGACGGCTGTCCGGTGCCCACCCGGGGAACGGGTACCGGGAATTGAGCGTTCGTGATGGCGGGATGGCGGCCGGGCCGCGTTATACGGCGGCTTTCTTCAGCCGGCGGCGCTCGCGTTCGGACAGTCCGCCCCAGATGCCGAAACGTTCGTCGTTGGCGAGGGCGTACTCCAGGCATTCGGAGCGCACCTCGCAGGCCAGGCATACTTTCTTGGCTTCGCGCGTGGAGCCGCCCTTCTCGGGGAAGAACGACTCCGGGTCGGTCTGGGCGCACAGCGCGCGCTCCTGCCAGCCCATCTCTTCGTCCGCTTCGTTGACCAGCAGTTGGTGGAACAGCTCGGTCATGTGCGCGCCCCTCGTCGTCCTCTTTGCTTCCCCGTGCATGCCGTCGCTCGGCTCTCGATTGCATGTCGAACGACACGAGTGAAATTACAGGTGTGACACTCCGGGCCAGTCAAGCCACGATCTGCCATTCACCCGATGATTCACCCTCTGGCACCACAGCCATACGGAAAGTGTTCAAATCGCCACAAACTATGCTCACGCCGCCCTCACACTTGCTTTATCCGATCTTCATTTCGGATGAAAGCAGCTACTGATGCGATACAACCCCTGACCATCTCGTGTGGGTGACATGCGTGACTGTGGCCTGCTCCTGACCGCTTCGCGCCGCGCATAAACCTTTCAGCAGCGGGCGCGCCCGGATGTGGTGAAAGAATGCGCCAAGGAGTGGTACCGAGTTGACAACCGGGCCACCCTTCCGAATCAATCGCCTCGCACGCATCTTTGCTCCCTCCTCTCCTTCCGGAAGCTCTGAGACCACCTCACTCATGAACAACGACAACGAGATCGCCGGAGATCCCTTCTCCGTGCCGCATCTTCTCCAGCCCGTCGCCGAGCACCCATCCACCGTCGCGCAGTTCGCCGGGATGGCCATCGCTCTCGCGGGTGATCGTGAGTGTTGGACTCCCCTGGTGCGGTACGACGAGACCACCCGCTGGTACCACCGGCTGCGCACCGGCCCCGGTTACGAGGTCTGGCTGCTGAGCTGGGTGCCCGGCCAGGGCAGCGGGCGCCACGACCACGGCGCGTCCAGCGGCGTCTACACCGTCCTGGAGGGTGCGCTCACCGAGCGCACCGGGGCGGGGGCGGGCCGCCGCATCGCGCCGGGCCCGCTGCGGGTGTTCGCGCCGGGATTCGTCCACGAGATGGTCAACGACTCCCTCGAACCCGCCGTCAGCCTGCACATCTACTTCCCCGGCCTCACCGCCATGCCCATGCGTCCCCAACGGGCCCGGACGCGGCCGCAGGTGGCCTGCTGACAGACTGGCCGCATGCGACGCATCGTGGTTCTGTCCGGCGGCATCGGCGGCGCCCGCTTCCTGCGCGGCCTCAAAGGGGCCGCGCCGGACGCGGACATCACCGTCATCGGCAACACCGGCGACGACATCCATCTGTTCGGCCTCAAGGTCTGTCCCGACCTCGACACCGTGATGTACACCCTCGGCGGCGGCATCCACGAGGAACAGGGCTGGGGCCGGGCGGCCGAGACCTTCGCCGTCAAGGAGGAACTGGCCGCGTACGGGGTCGGACCCGAGTGGTTCGGCCTCGGCGACCGGGACTTCGCCACCCACATCGTGCGGACCCAGATGCTGGCCGCCGGCTACCCGCTCAGCGCCGTCACCGAGGCGCTCTGCCGGCGCTGGCAGCCGGGCGTCACCCTGCTGCCGATGACCGACGACCGCGTCGAGACGCACGTCCTGACCGACGCCGAGGACGGCAGCCGCAAGGCCATCCACTTCCAGGAGTACTGGGTACGGCTGCGGGCCGCCGTCCCCGCGCACGCCGTCGTCCCCGTCGGCGCCGAACAGTCCACGCCCGCCCCCGGCGTGCTGGAGGCCATCGCCGCCGCCGACGCCGTCGTCTTCCCGCCGTCCAACCCGGTGGTCTCCATCGGCACCATCCTCGCCGTGCCCGGCATCCGGGAGGCCATCGCGGACGCGGGCGTGCCGGTGGTGGGCCTGTCCCCGATCATCGGCGACGCGCCGGTGCGCGGCATGGCCGACAAGGTCCTGGCCGCCGTCGGCGTCGAGTCCACCGCGGCCGCCGTCGCCCGGCACTACGGCTCGGGGCTGCTGGACGGCTGGCTGGTGGACACCACCGACGCCGGTGCCGTCGAGGCGGTGGAGGCCGCCGGCATCCGCTGCCGCGCCGTCCCCCTGCTGATGACCGACGCGGCGGCGACCACCGCCATGGCGACCGAAGCGCTCACCCTGGCGAAGGAGTTGACGGCGGCATGAGCATCCACCTGTGGCCCCTGCCCGGCATCCCCGAGGTACGGCCGGGCGACTCGCTCGCCACGCTGATCGCCGCTGCCGCCGGGACCGGCGACGTGCCCGCCCTCGCGGACGGCGACATCCTCATCGTCACCTCCAAGATCGTCAGCAAGGCCGAGGGCCGGATCCTGGAGGCCGACGACCGGGAAGCCGCGATCGACGCCGAGACCGTCCGCGTCCTCGCCCGGCGCGGACCGACCCGCATCGTGGAGTCCCGGCACGGCTTCGTGATGGCGGCGGCCGGCGTGGACGCCTCCAACACCCCCAAGGGCACCGTCCTGCTGCTCCCCGAGGACCCGGACGCCTCGGCGGCCCGGCTCCGCCGCGACCTGCGCGAGCTGCTGTCCGTCGACGTCGGGGTGGTCATCACCGACACCTTCGGCCGGCCCTGGCGCGAGGGCCTCACCGATGTGGCGATCGGCGCCTCCGGGGTCGAGGTCCTGGACGACCTGCGCGGCGGCACCGACACCCACGGCAACCCGCTGGGCATGACGATCACCGCCCTCGCCGACGAACTGGCCGCCGCCGGTGACCTCGTCAAGGGCAAAACGGCGGGCCTGCCGGTGGCCGTGCTCCGCGGCCTCGCCCACCGCACCGACCCGGACAGCCCGCAGAACGCCCGGGCCCTGCTCCGCGACCCGGCGCTCGACATGTTCCGCCTCGGCACCTCGGAGGCCATCCGCGAGGCCGTCACCCAGCGGCGCACGGTGCGGGAGTTCACCACGGAACCGGTGGACCCGGCGGCGGTCCGCCGCGCGGTGGCGGCCGCGATCACCGCCCCCGCCCCGCACCACTCGACGCCGTGGCGCTTCGTCCTGCTGGAGACCGAGGCGAGCCGTACGAAGCTGCTGGACGCGATGCGCGAGCAGTGGATCACGGACCTGCGGGCGGACGGCAAGACGGAGGAGTCCATCACCAGACGCCTCCGCCGCGGCGACGTCCTGCGCAACGCCCCGTACCTGGTGGTCCCCTGCCTGACCACCACCGACTGGGCCCACCCCTACCCGGACGCGCGCCGCTCGGGCGCGGAGGCGGAGATGTTCACGGTCGCCATGGGCGCGGCGGTCCAGAACCTGCTGGTCGCCCTGACGGCCGAGGGCCTGGGCTCGGCGTGGATCTCCTCGACGATGTTCTGCCGCGACACCACCCGGGCTGCCCTCGACCTCCCCGCCGACTGGTCCCCCATGGGCACGGTGGCCGTCGGCCACCCGGCCACCCCGGCGAAACCCCGGCCCCCGCGGGAGGCGGACGACTTCGTCGTCGCCCGGTGAGGTCAGCCCTCACGGCGGCCGGGCGGCGGTTTCAGTCGCAGAGTGAGGAGTCCGCCCCGTCCGGCTGAGCCGCCGTGGCGGCCGTGGGGCGTTTCTGCGGGGTGAGGGGGCGGTCCTCCTTCAGGGCCGTGAACAGGGCCGCCGCGCCCCGTTCGTCCCACAGGACGGTGGAGCCGACATCGGGGTGGGTGTGGTCGCGGTCGGCCACCGGGACCGAGGCGTAGGTGATGTCGGCCGCCGTCATCCGGGTGAGGACCTCGGCCAGGCGCAGCATCTCCTCGGCGCCGAAGCCCTGGTCCGCGCGGACCGAGGTCAGCAGGGCGTCGGCCGCCGCCGGGAGGGCGGCGGGGGTGGCGAGGGCCTTGGCGGCGAGCGCGGTCAGGAGGCGCTGCTGGCGCTGCATGCGGCCGAAGTCGGCGGTCGCGTCGACGGAGCGGGCGCGCGCGTACTGGAGGGCTTCGCCGCCGGTCAGGGTGGAGGTCCCGGCCGGGATGTCCAGGCCGGACTTCTCGTCCTGGAGGGGGCGGGGGGTGCAGACCTCGACACCGCCGACGGCGTCCACCGCGCGCATGAAACTGACGAAGTTCACCTCCAGGTAGTGGTCGACGCGCAGGTCGGTGAGGTCTTCGACGGTGCTCACCATGGCTTCGGGGCCGCCCCGGGAGAGCGCGGCGTTGAGTTTGGCCGGTTCGGGGTCGGTGGTGAGGGTGTCCCGCGGAAGGCTGACGATCGAGGCGTGGTCGCCGTCGGCGGAGAGGTGGACGAGCATGATGCTGTCCGCGCAGTGGCAGCCCTCGCCGCCGAGGTGGTAGGCGCGGCGTTCCTCCTCGGTGAGGCCGTCGCGGGTGTCGGTGCCGACGACCAGCAGGTTCAGTCCCGGGTCGCCGTCCGGGCGGTCGCGGAGGCCGGCGAAGGGGTCGACGCGTTCGACGCCGTGCTCCACCTTGCTGACCATGACGTGTCCCACCCCGCTGGTGGCCAGCAGCAGGGCGGAGAGTACGGCGGCGATCCGGAACCTCACAGACATGGTCGCCAAAGGTATTTCCAGATGATCTACATACCGGGGCGGCGCGCTCGGGTGTCCCCCGTTCGCGGTAACGTGAGCCGGGTGACCAGCACTCCGCCCCCCGCCGTGTCCGTCATCATGCCGGTCCTCAACGAGGAACGGCATCTGCGCGACTCCGTCCAGCACATCCTGGGCCAGGAGTACGCCGGTGACCTGGAGGTCGTCATCGCCCTCGGCCCGAGCAGCGACGACACCGACCGGATCGCCGCCGAGCTGACCGCAGAGGATCCGCGGGTGCGGACCGTGCCGAACCCGACCGGCCGGACCCCCGCCGGACTGAACGCCGCCATCAAGGCGTCCCGTCACCCGATCGTGGTGCGGGTGGACGGCCACGGCATGCTCTCGCCCGACTACATCGCCACCGCCGTCCGTCTCCTGGAGGAGACCGGCGCCGCCAACGTCGGCGGCATCATGCACGCCGAGGGCGAGAACGACTGGGAGCGGGCCGTCGCCTGCGCCATGACCTCCAGGATCGGGGTCGGCAACGCCGCCTTCCACACCGGCGGCAAGGCCGGCGAGGCCGAGACCGTCTATCTGGGGGTCTTCCGGCGCGAGGTGCTGGAGGCGCAGGGCGGCTACAACGAGGAGTTCATCCGCGCCCAGGACTGGGAACTGAACTTCCGCATCCGGCAGGACGGCGGGCTCATCTGGTTCTCGCCCGAACTGCTGGTCTCCTACCGGCCCCGCCCCTCGGTACGGGCGCTCGCCAAGCAGTACCTCCAGTACGGGCGCTGGCGGCACGTGGTCGCCCGCTACCACGCCGGGTCCATCAACCCCCGCTACCTCGCGCCGCCCACCGCGCTCGTCGCCATCGCGGCCGGTCTCGTGACCGGCGCCGTGCTGACCCCGTGGGGCTTCGTCGTCCCCGCCGGCTACCTGGCCGCCATCACCCTCGGCTCACTGCCCGCGGGCAAGGGCACCCCGGCCGGGGTACGGGTGCGGATCCCGGTCGCGCTGGCCACCATGCACATGTCGTGGGGCTGGGGCTTCCTCACCAGCCCGCGCAAGCTGGCCCGCCGGGTGCGGGCCAGCAGCGTGGCGCGGCCGGCGGCCGCCGACCGTCACCAGATGTAGCCCGGGTTGACCGTCATGCAGGCGTCCTCGTCCTTGCCGGTCACCGCCTCGTCCTCCCGCAGGATGTCCTCGGGGGCGTCGCCCCCGGCCTCCCGCTCCCCGTCCCCGGGCGAGTCCGGGGAGTCCGGGGCCTCCGGCGCCGCGTACGCGGTGCCCTCGCGCCAGTCCGCCCCGATCGTCAGCACCGGCACGGTGATGCCCGCCGTCGCGCGCAGCGCGCTGTCCGGCAGGCCCAGCGCGTCCGCCACCGACCGCGCGTCCGCCAGCTGCTGCGGATCGCCCTCCGGGTAGCCGAGTGTCGTGACGTCCTGGGTGACACGGGTGTCGTCCGCGTACGCCGCGGTGAAACCCAGCCCGTACAGCGCGCCCGCGATCTCGGCGGCCCGGCCGGTGTCCGGCTGGGAGGTGCCCGCACGGACCGCCACCGCGATCTCGCCGGCCGGCGCCGGGTCGGGTGCCTCGGCCGCCGCGCGGGCGGCCTCCGCCTCCTCCGCCTCCCGCAGGCCCTCGGGGTCGTCGAGCGCCACGTCGTTGCGGATCGCGGAGAAGATCCGCTCGGCGCGCCCGGTGTCCGGGATGACATGCGCCTGGGGCCGCAGCGGGTCGGGCAGCCACGGCATGGTCACCATGGTCATCGCCTCGCTCGGCACCTCCCGTATGTCCTCCCCCAGGTCGTACAGGCGGTTCACGCTGCCGAGCCCCGGGCTCACGGTGAGCGCGTCGGTGGCGGCCTCGGCCAGATCCATCAGCTGCACCGGGTCCGTCAGCTTGGTGCCCTCCTGCAACCGGGCCGCCATCGCCGTGAAGTACATCTGCTGCGCTTTGGTCCGGCCGATGTCGCTGCCGTCCTCGAAGCCGTGCCGGGTGCGCAGCCACTGGAGCGCCTGCTCGCCCTTGACCTCGGTGACGCCGGCCTCCAGCCGCAGCTTGGAGTCCTTGTCGTACACGTTGTCCGTCACGCACACCGGGACGCCGCCGACCGCGTCGGCCAGGGAGACCGCCCCGGCGAACTCCACCAGCATGAAGTGGTCGATGGGGATGCCCGTCAGCTCCTCCCAGGTGGCCACGGTGCAGCCGGGGCCGCCGTGCTGGATGGAGGTGTTGATGGTGCGCTCGGTCTCCGGGTAGACGGTGCCGTCCTTGGGGTCGGTGCACTCGGGGATGGTGACGCGGGTGTCGCGCGGGATGCTCAGCGCCGAGATGTGCTCGCGGTCGGCCGAGACGTGGATGAGCATCTGGGTGTCGGCCAGGCCCGGCCGGTCGGCGTTGTCGCGGGCGCCGCCCAGTTCGGCGTTGGCCTCCGAGCCGCGGCTGTCCGAGCCGAGCAGCAGGATGTTGAGCGGGGTACGGCCCTGCGCGTCCGGGGTGGCCCGGGGCAGCGGCGGCTTGCTGCCCAGGTTCAGCTCCTCCTTGGTGAGGTTGCTGTTGAGATGCCGGATATAGAGGTAACCGGCGCCCGCCGTGCCCAGCAGGGCGACGGCCAGGCTGCCCGCCGTCCAGCGCAGCACCCGCGCCCAGCGGCGGCGCGGCCGGGCGGCGGGGGCGGCATCCGGTTCCGCGGCGGGCGCGGGGGCGGCATCCGGTTCCGCGGCGGGGCCGGGGGCGGTGTCCTCGGCGTCCGGCCCGGCGTCGGCGGCGGGGGCGTCGGCGCCACCGCCCTCGCCCCCCC
>NZ_JBHWJL010000059.1:6090-23378 GCF_042731495.1 Streptomyces sp. NPDC059853 | reverse complement strand
GGAGCAGGCCCTTGGACGGGATGTTCTTGTGGGCGTTGGAGTCCCACATGTTGATGGTGTGGGGGTCGCCGCTCGACTCGCGCATCAGGTTCTTGTAGATGCCCTCGTACGAGCCGGGGATGCCGTTCTCGCGCAGGACGTCCAGCGCCTCGTTGATCCACTGGTCGATCTGCTCGGACGAGGCCGGCTGCGGCTTCGGCTGGTCCTTCTTGTCGATCACGACCAGGGTGCCGTCCGCGTTGTACTCCGCGCCGCGGCCCTTGTCGGCGGGCGTGGCGGCCTCGGCCTCGGCGGCGGTGTCCGCGGCCGCGTCGGTGGCGGTGTCGGCGGCCGTGTCGGCGGCGGCCGTGTCGGTGGCGGCCGTGTCGGTCGCGGCGCCGGAGTCCGTACCGGTGTCCGTGTCCGCCGTGTCGGCGGCCGTGTCATCGGCGGAGTCGGTGGCGGGGGTGGTTCCGGGCAGCCCGCTCTGCGTCTGGAGGGAGAAGGCGGCCGGTGCGCTGGTGCTCGTGGCGGTGGGGGCCACGGCGGAGTGGTGCGGCTCGGCCACGGCACCGGGGGCGTGGACGAGGGACAGGGCCGCGGCCCCGGCGGTCACGATGCCGGCCACAGCAGCCGTGCGGGTCCGGATGCGGGAAACGCCGTGGGTGGCGGTCATGCACATACACCTCGTTCCTCAGGAGAGCGGGAGAAATGCCGCGAAGTGCAGCGATCGCCAGCGTGCGGGCACCCCGCCCCCGGTGGCAAGGAGGTCATCTGCGACCCGGCTTCGTAGGCTCCGGGACCGCTCTTCCCCCCGCCGTTACGCGCGCCAGCAGGCCCGGCTCCTATCGGGCTTCGGATGTGACGGCCGTCTCGTGCCCCGCCTCACAGCCGGGCCGCTCCAGAGCGCCCGCGCCACCACGCTCCGCCCGCGCACCACTACGCGACAGCACCCAATGACCGCGCCGGTCGTTGAACCGCACGTGCTACAGCCGTCACCGACCAGACATCTGCACGACCGCATGGAGATCCGGGCGCTGATCCGGACCTTTCCGCCCCGGCTCGTCGATGAAGTCCTCGCCGAGCACCAGCGCAGAACCCCGCGCAGCGTGCTCTACACCGTGCTCGCCCAGCATCTGCTGACCACCCGCACCAGTACGGACATCCTCCGCCTGCTCGCGCACGCCCTGGACACCCAGCGGCGGCCCGGCTGGCAGCTCCCGAACGGCCCCACCGCGCTCGCGCAGGCGCATCAGCGGCTGGGTCCCGGCCCGCTGAAGAGCCTGTTCGGGCGGCTGTGCCATGCCGAGAGCGCCCAGACCCGCTACCGGCGGTGGCGGCTCATCACCCTGCACGAGGTGCTGTTCGCGCTGCCGCCCACCCACGCCAATGTCCAGCACTACGGCGGCCCGAACGCCCGGCTGACCACGCTCACCGCGTACGGGACGCCCACCACGCTCGCCGCCCGGATCACGCCGCACCACGCGACGGACTTCTCCGGGGTGCTCAAGCCGGGGACGCTGCTGTTCGCCACTCCCCTGCCGAGCGCGCCGGAGCGGCTGTGGGAGCGGTGGCGGCGCTTCCGGGCCACCGGGGCCGATCTGGTGTGGGAGGTCGGGCAGGGCACGGAGCTGCCGGTGCACACGCCGCTCGACGACGGGACGTATCTGACGCGTCCCACGTCGGTGCGGGTGCTGCACCGCTCGGAGCGGCTGATCACCACGCTCACCGACCCGCTGGCCGCACCGGGCAACGAGCTGGTCACCCTCCATCACCATCAGCACCGGGCGACGGCGCCCGCCCGCTCGGACACCACGCGGCTGGACACGCCGACACCCCGGATCACCGAACAGCACATCTGGGCCGAGTTGCTGATCCACCACCACCGGCACAACCCTCCGCAGGTTAGGCTTACCTAACCAACAGGAAGGGCGTCATGGGCACCATCGTCACTCATCGTGGTCGGGTCCTGCGGACGGAACGGCTCAGTGCACATCTCATCCGGGTGGTCCTCGGGGGTGAGGGACTGCGGGAGTTCGCCGTCGGTCCGTACAGCGACAGCTACGTCAAGCTCGTCTTCCCGCAGCCCGGGGTGGCGTACCCGGAGCCGTTCGACGTGGCGGGGATACGGCAGACGCTGCCGCGCGACCAGTGGCCCGCCACCCGCACCTACACGGTGCGCGCCTTCGACCCGGCCGGGCCCGAGATGACCATCGACTTCGTGTACCACGGCGACACGGGCCTGGCCGGGCCCTGGGCGGCGGCGGCCCGGCCCGGTGACGAGCTGGCCCTGCTCGGGCCCGGGGGCGCGTACGCGCCGGACCCGGACGCCGACTGGCATCTGCTCGTCGGCGACGAGAGCGCCCTGCCGGCCATCGCCGCCTCCGTCGAGCGGCTGCCGGAGGGGGCGGTGGCCCGGGTGTTCGTCGAGGTCGCCGGGCCCGGTGAGGAGATCAAGCTGACGCCGCCCGCCGGGGACGTGGACGTGGTCTGGGTGGACCGCCGCGAGGGGCGGTACGGCCGGGCGCTGGTGGAGGCCGTGACCGCGCTGGAGCTGCCGCCCGGACGCGGGCAGGCGTTCGTGCACGGCGAGGCGAACTGGGTCAAGGAACTGCGGCGGCATCTGCGGCGGGAGCGCGGGATGACGCCCGCGCAGCTGTCCATCTCCGGGTACTGGCGGTACGGCAGCGACGAGGACGGCTGGCAGGCGGCCAAGGCGGAGTTCAACCGCCGGGTGATGCAGGAGCAGGAAGGCGAACAGGAACAGCCGGGCGCGGCCTGAGCAGTCGCACAGGCCCGCGGCGGGGCAGGCGGGGGTAGAGCCGGCGCCGTGAAGTGATCTCCCCGTGGCGCTCCCGGAGTCGCCACCGAACGCGAAACCGTCGCGCGCGTACGGCCGTGGGCTGTGCGTGACCTCACGGGGAGATCATCACGGTGAACGACACCACACCCGCCTCCGCCTCCCCTCCCCCGCCTCCCGGAGCCACACCGGAGGCCACCCTGGCCGCCTTCGTCGCCCGGGCCGAGGCCGGTCCTGCCGTCGAGGCGGCGGCCCGCCGGGCCGGTCACGGCCGGGTCCTGACTCCTGCGGCTCCGATCCGCGTCTGCTGCGCCGGAGCTGACGGGCCGTCCGGCCGGACTGCGCGGCGGCCTCACCCGGGGCGCCACCCCGGGACGCGGGCCGACCGGGGGTCGGGCAGGCCCAGTTGGTGCAGGCGGTCGAGGGGGGCGAAGGGGTGGATGCCGAGGCCGGCGAGGTTGTACGTGGCGGTGTAGCGCAGCCGGGGGCTGCGGTGGGTGCGGCGCAGGGCGCGGCGGCCGAGGGCGCGGGCGGTGCGGCCGGTGGCGGTGACCAGGCGGGCCGCGTCGTGGCTCATGACGGCCATGTGCCGGATCCAGGGCAGGCGTTCGGCCTGGTAGGCGGCGAGGGCAGCGTCGGGTCCCGGGGCGGTGGCCAGGTGGTGGGCCAGGGCGTGCGCGTCGCAGATGGCGGTGTTCATGCCCTGGGCGGCGAGGGAGTGGACGGCGTGTGCGGCCTCGCCGACCAGGGCGAGGCCGGGGGCGGTGAGGGTGGGGGCGGTGTAGTGGCGCAGCGCGAAGATCTGGCGGGAGGCCAGGGAGCCGGTGACGCGTTCGGTGAGGGGGCGCAGCGCGGGTGTGTCGTGGTCGAGGGCGGCGGCCCAGTGGGTCATGGCGGTGTGGTCGGCGCCGCGGATCTCGTCGGGGTGGACCTGGCAGTAGAGCCGGGTGCGGCCGTGTGGGAGGGGGTACACGAGGCGCAGTCCGCGGGGGGTGCGGTAGGCGGTGATGGCGCCGGGTTCGGGGGGTGCGCCGGGCAGGTCGAAGGCGATGAGCCGGTGGGCGTAGGTGCGCGGGTGGACGGTGATGCCGGCGGCGCGGCGCAGCCGGGAGGAGATGCCGTCGGCGGCGACGACGAGGGGGGCGCGCAGGTCGCGGGTGTCGCGGCCCTGCCGGACGCGGACGCCGGTGACGCGGCCGGTGGTGTCGTGCAGGAGGGTGTCGGCGAGGGCGCCGCGGCGGAGTTCGACGTGCGGGGGCAGGGAGTGGGCGAGGGTGGTGAGGATGGTGGTGTGGTCGTGGCTGTAGAGGGTGCGGTATCCGGCGGGGAGGGTGGTGTAGTCGAAGAGCATGAGGGGGGTGGCGTCCGGGCCGCGGATGGTGAGGCGGGCGAGGGGGACGGCGCCTGCGGCGGTGAGGCGGTCGGTGACGCCCCACTGGTCGAGGACGCGCAGGGCGCCGGGCTGGAGGACCTCGCCCTTGGCGATGGCGGGCTGGTGGTGGTGCCGGTCCAGGACGAGGGTGCGCAGGCCGGCTCCGCCGAGGGCGCGGGCGGTGGCGAGCCCGGCGGCTCCGGCGCCGCAGACGATGGCGTCCCAGGCCGTCATCCGTGGGCTCCCGGTGGTGCGGTGCGGTAGTGGGCGGCCAGGGCGCCGAGGGCGAGGCCCTGGGCGATGAGGTGGTCGGGGTAGGCGAGGTGGTCCTTGATGTACCAGCAGGCGGGGCCGGGTTCCCAGGTGCCGTCGGGGCGTTGGGCGGCGAGCAGCCAGTCGGTGCCGCGGGCGGCGGCGGTGCGGGCGACGGGGTCGTCGGTGAGGTGGCTGAGGGCGTGGACGGCGCGGGCGGTCTCGTCGGTGGTGCCGGGGCCGGTGGCGGGCGCGGCGCCCCAGGAGCCGTCGGCGAGCTGGGCGGTCAGGAGCCAGGCCCGGGCGTGGGTGGCGAGGAGGGTGTCGGTGAGATAGAGGCGGGTGCAGGTGTGCAGGACGGCGGCGGTGGCGGGGACGCCGCCGCGGTGCCACAGGGCTTGGTGGGAGCCGTCGGGGTGGGCGTGGACGGTGAGCCAGCGCAGCGCGCGGCGGACGGCGCGGTCGGTGGCGGGGGCTCCGGCGGCGGTGAGGAGGTCGACGGCCTGGGCGGTGGCGTGCGGGCAGGCGCGGTCGGCCGGGCAGCGGGTGTCGGGGGTGAAGATGCTCCAGGAGCCGCGCCGGTCCTGGCGGGAGCGGAGCCAGCGCGCGCCGTCGGCGAGGGTCCGGCCGTGGGAGCGGGTGGCGGCCAGGGCGCCGAGGGCGGCGGCGGTGTCCAGGACGTTGGGCCAGCCCTGGGCGCCGGACCAGGCCCAGCCGCCGGGTGGGCAGTCGAACAGCGGGAACGGGGTGGTCTGCCGGCAGTCGAGGAGCCAGGTCGTGGCGCGCAGGACGCGGGGGTCGGTGCGGTGGCCGGCGTGGCAGAGGGCTTCGGTGACGAGGGCGTGGCCGACGAGGTCGACGTCGCGGTCGGTCATGCCGTGCATGAGGACCCAGGAGCCGTCCGGGCGGGCGTGGGCGCGCAGATAGGAGACGGCGGCCGCGACGAGGGCGGGGGCGGTGCCGGCGTGGTGCAGGGCGGCGGCGGCGAGGCCGGTGAGCCAGGGGTCGCCGCTGCCGAGGGAGCCGACGGCGCCTTCCTGTTGTTCGCACTCCCGCAGGATCGTGGTGGCGGTGGCGGTGGTGCGGTCGGCGAACGGGCCGGGGCGCAGCCGGTGCTGGAGGAGGGTGAGGGCGGCGAAGGGAGTGATGAGGAGGGAGAGGAGGTGGCGGACCAGGGGGGTGGGCAGGAGCAGCAGGGAGGTGGGGACGGCGGGGACGGCGTCGGGTTCGCGCAGCTGGGCGAGGGCGAGGAGGAGGCCGGTGAGCCGCCGGACGGTGGGGTCGGTCACGCCGTCGACGCCGCCGTGGTGGTCGAGGTGGGCGAGACCGGCGCGTACGGCGTCGGTGGTGCGGCCGGGGGCGGCGATGTGGAGGGCGGCGACGGCGGTGACGGTGGCGATGACGTTGCTGGGGCCGCTGTCGGTGACGGGCCAGCCGCCGTCGGGGTTGCGGGTGCGCAGCAGCCAGTCGGTGCCGCGGCGTACGAGGGCGGCGGAGTGTTCGGGGTCGGCGGTGTGGAGGGCGAGGACGGCGCCCGCGGTGCCGGGGACGAGGGCGGGGCGGGTGTCGTACCAGGTGCCGTCGGGGTGGAGGGTGGTGAGCAGGGTGTGGGCGGCGGTGTCGATGGCGGTGCGCAGCCGGCCGGCCCGGGTGGGGTGGGTGGTCATGGGGGCTCCCGCGCGGGTCAGCTGGTGCGGCGGCCGAGGTAGTCGATGAGGTCGATGAGGGGGCCGCGTGCGGTGCCCCGGGTGTCGGCCTCGGCGAGGCAGGCGAGGCCGCGTTCGAGGTGGTGGCGGGATTCGCGTTCGGCGAAGCGCCGGCCGCCCGCCTCCTCGACGAGTTCGGCGGCGCGGCGCAGGGCGGCCTCGTCGGGGCGGGGGGTGGTGAGGAGATCGGCGAGTTCGGCGGCGGCGGGGACGGGGGCGGCGAGGGCGGCGAGGACGGGAAGGGTCTTCTTGCCCTCGCGGATGTCGGCGAGGACGGGTTTGCCGGTCTCCTCGGGGTCGCCCCAGATGCCGATGATGTCGTCGACGCACTGGAAGGCGAGGCCGAAGTGCCGTCCGGCCCGGGCGAAGGCGGCGGTGGTGCGGTGCGGGGCCCCGGCGAGGACGGCGCCGAGTTCGGCGGCGCAGCCGAGGAGGGAGCCGCTCTTGCCGGCGGCCATGGAGCGGTATTCGGGGATGGTGACGGCGGCGGGGCCCTGCCAGGGGCGGCGGACGAAGGCGAGGTCCTGGGTCTGGCCGCTGACGAGTTCGGTCATGGCGCGGGCGAGGGTGCGGGTGGCGCGGGGGGTGTGGGGTCCTTCGTGGCGGGCGAGGGCGCTGAAGGCGAGGGTGTGCAGGGCGTCGCCGGCGAGGATGGCGGTGGCGGCGCCGAAGGTCTTCCAGACGGTGGGGCGGCGGCGGCGCAGTTCGTCGCCGTCCATCATGTCGTCGTGGATGAGGGTGAAGTTGTGGACGAGTTCGACGGCGGCGGCACCGGGGAGCGCGGCGTCGGGGGTGGCGCCGACGGAGGTGGCGGTCAGGAGGGTGAGGGCGGGGCGGATGGCTTTGCCGCCGCCGGTGCCGGGTGCGGGGGTGGGGGTGCCGTCGGGGTGGCACCAGCCGAGGTGGTAGCCGACGGCGCGGCCGAGGTGCGGGTCGAGGCCGGCGACGGCGGCGCGGAGTTCGGGTTCGATGAGGGTGCGGGCCTGTTCGGTGACGGCGGTGGGCGGCGAGCTGCTGGCGGTCACGGCGTCGGGGTCTCCTGGTCGGGGAGCGCGGGTGGGGGTGTGCGGACGGCGCGGGTGAACCAGGCGGCGAAGGCGATCAGGGTGGCGGTGCAGATGATCAGCCACGGGGTGTCGGGGTGGGTGTCGCCGGTGAGCCGGTCGGTGAGCAGGGCGAGGGTGAGGGCGGCGGCGGTGATGGGCATGTGCATGGAGGCCCAGAAGGTGACGGCGTTGTTGGTGTCGGGGCGGGTGAGGGCTTGCTGGGTGAGGCGGCGGCCGACCCACAGCGGGATGGGGCAGGTGGCGAGGAAGGCGAGGGCGGGCAGTGCGGGGAGGGTGCCGGTGACGAGCAGGGCGGCGGTGGCGCCGTAGGTGAGGGTCTGTCCGGTGAGGTAGAGGCGGGTGAGGCCGCGGGGGCCGAGGGCGACGGCGAGGGTGTGTTTGCCGGTGCGGCGGTCGCCTTCGATGTCGGCGAGGTTCATGACGGACATCCGCAGGAACTGGAGGACGAAGACGAGGGCGACGTAGGTGAGGGTGGCGGCGGTGGGGTCGCCGCCCTGGAGGCGGTGGGCGAGCAGTGGGCCGAGGCCGTACAGGACGGCGGCGCAGGCGAGTTCGCCGAGGGCGTGGTAGTTGAGGCGGGCGGGTGGTGCGGTGTAGAACCACGCGGCGGCCAGGATGGTGATCGCCATCAGCCGGGAGGTGGTGTCGGGCATGGTGGCGGCGGTGGTGGCGGCGAGGAACAGCAGGACGAAGGCGGCGCCGAGGCTGACGCCGGGGGGCAGGAGGCCGTCGACGAGGACGCGGCTGCCGCCGGTCCAGGAGGTGGGGGTGTGGTTGGCGCGGTCGGCGTCGAGGTCGAAGTATTCGTTGCAGTAGTGGGTCATCAGGTGGGCGGACCAGCCGAAGAGCAGGGTGCCCAGGTACCAGCCGGGGCTGAAGGGGTGGCCCTCATGCTGGGCCGCGGTGACGCCGAGGCCGACCACCATCATGCTCTGGAAGAGGAATTTGGGGCGTCCGAGGCGGATGAACGCGGTCAGCCGGCCGCGGGTGGTGAGGGACGCCGGTGGGGTGGCCGTCATGGGGCGCTCCTGGGCGGGTCCGGGTGCCGGGGTGGTGCGGGGCGGTGGCGAGGTGCCGGTAGCAGGGGACTTCGACGGTGCGGTGCAGCAGCCAGGCGGCGGCGAGGGTGCAGGCGGCGTGCAGCGCGGTGACGGCGAGGGCGGCGGGCAGGGGGCGTCCTTCGGCGGGGAGCAGCTGGTTGACGGTGAGGATGACGGGCCAGTGGACGAGGTAGATGGCGAAGGAGCGTTCGCCGAGGTGGACGAGGGCGGGGTGCCGCAGCCGGGTGGGCCGGCCGTCGAGGTCGGCGGCGGCCGCGGCGAGGACGAGCAGGGTGAGCGGGGCGGCGGTGACGGCGGCGGGGAGGAAGGGGAAGGGCAGCAGGGCGGCGCCGGTGGCCAGGCAGCCAAGGGTGGCGGCGCCGGCGGCCGGGATGCCCAGTGGGGGGCGGTGGCCGGCGCGCAGCCACAGGGCGGCGAGGGCGCCGAGGAGGAATTCGGGGAGCCGGGCGGCGGGCAGCATGTAGGAGATCCAGAACTGCCATTGGGGGACGTTGCCGGCTTCGGCGATGGGTGGGCCGTGGAACAGGAGGGAGATGAGGGGGACGGTCCAGACGGCGGCGAGGGCGAGCGCGGCGGCGGTGGCCAGCCGGTGGACGGGCAGCCGGCGCAGCGCGGGGAGGATGAGGGGCAGCAGGGCGTAGCAGAAGATCTCGGCGGCCAGGGACCAGGTGACGATGTTGACGCCGGCGTTGTGTTCGCGGGTGGGGATCCAGGTGTGGACGAGGAAGAGGTTGGTGAGGGCGGGGAGGGCGGGGACGGGTCCTTCGCGGGGTTCGCCGGTGGCGGCGGCTCCGGTGAGGGTGAGGAGGACGAGGGTGGCGGACCAGACGACGGCGTGGTTGGGGTAGATGCGGGCGGCGCGGCGGCGCCAGAACCGGGCCGGGGTGTCGTCGGGGCGGGCGGTCCAGGTGAGGACGAAGCCGGAGATGATGAAGAAGCAGGAGACGCCGGTCATGCCGAGCGGGCCGAGCACCAGGGCGGCGTCGGCGATGCGCTGGTCGGCGAAGGCCCCGGTGAACAGCCAGGCGTGGACGAGGAAGACGGCGGCGGCGCAGGGGAGGCGCAGTCCGGTGAGGGACGGCAGCCGGTTCACAGATTGCCCCGGCGCGCCTGTTCCCGTTCGATGGCTTCGAAGAGGGCTTTGAAGTTGCCTTTGCCGAAGCCCTGTGAGCCGTGGCGTTCGATCATCTCGAAGAAGACGGTCGGCCGGTCCTGGACCGGCTTGGTGAAGATCTGCAGCAGGTAGCCGTCCTCGTCGCGGTCGGCGAGGATGCGGTGCCGGCGCAGGGTTTCGACGGGGACGCGGGTGTGGCCGGCCCACTGGCCGAGGGTGTCGTAGTAGCTGTCGGGGGTGTCGAGGAACTCGATGCCGGCGGCGCGCATGGTGGCGACGGAGGTGACGATGTCGTCGGTGGCGAGGGCGATGTGCTGGACGCCGGCGCCGCCGTAGAACTCCAGGTATTCGTCGATCTGGGATTTCTTCTTTCCGAGCGCCGGCTCGTTGATGGGGAATTTTACGGTGCGGGTGCCGTCGGCGACGACTTTCGACATGAGGGCGGAGTATTCGGTGGCGATGTCGTCGCCGATGAACTCCTTCATGTTGGTGAATCCGAGCGCGGTGTTGTAGAAGGAGACCCAGTCGTCCATCCTGCCGAGTTCCACATTGCCGACGCAATGGTCGATGGAGTGGAAGACGGGGGGCCCGGCGGGGACGGCCGGGCCCGGGGTGGGGTGGTATCCGGGGAGGTAGGGGCCGCGGTAGCCGGAGCGTTCGACGAGGGTGTGGCGGGTCTCGCCGTAGGTGGCGATGGCGGCGCGGGTGACGTGGCCGTGCTCGTCGGCCGTCTCCCGGGGTGAGCGGAGCCCGATGGCGCCGTGCCGGGTGGCGTAGTGGTAGGCGGCGTGCACGTCGGGGACCTGGAGGGCGAGGTCGATGACGCCGTCGCCGTGCCGGGCGACGTGCCGGGCGAGGAATTCGCCGTACTCGGTGTCGGGGCGGACGGCGGAGGTGAGGACGAACCGGGCGGTGCCGGAGGCCAGGACGTAGGAGACGATGTCGCGGCTGCCGGTCTCGGGTCCCCGGTAGGCGATCTTGCGCATGCCGAAGGCGGTGGAGTAGTAGTGTGCGGCCTGCTTCGCGTTGCCTACCGCGAACACGACCGCGTCGATTCCCAGCACAGGAAAAACATCGGTATCCCGTTGCACACGGACCCCCGCTGTCCAGGATCGTACTGCTGAACTCAGCACGACGATAAGGAGATCGCCGCGGGAGCGTCAATGCGTGGTCGATAATGCCGCGGAAATGGCCGACCGGCCGGGATTTCCTGATGCATAGTGAGCGGGCGGGGAGAGGGAATTGCCCTTTTGCGGGGGCGGGCGGGGGGCGGTCGTGCGCCGGGGCGGTGGGCTGCCGCGGGGGGCCGCGGCGAGGGCTGGGGTATGGTGAGCTTAGGCTTACCTAAGCTCACCCGAGGACCTAAGGAACTTCGATGCCGTCCAGCTTCTCCCGTGCGCGCCGCACCTCTTGGGCGCTGACCGCCGCCACCGCTGCCGCCGCTCTCGTGCTCAGCGGCTGCGCCTCGTCGGACGACGAGGGCACCCCGGACGCCTCCTCGGACCAGGGGTCCGACGGCGCGGGCGCGTTCCCGGTCACCATCGAGAGCGCGCTGGGGACGGCGGAGATCACCGAACAGCCCGAGCGGGTCGTCACGCTGGGCCAGGGTTCGGCGGAGACGGCCATCGCGCTGGGCCACACCCCGGTGGGCATCGAGAGTTACGCCTGGGGCAGCGACGACAGCGGCTACCTGCCGTGGATATACGAGGCGGTGACGGAGGCGGGCGAGGAACTGCCGACGCAGTTCGCCGGGGCCGACGACATCGACTTCGAGACGATCATCGAACTGGACCCGGATGTCATCCTGGCGCCGTGGTCGGGCATCACCCAGGAGCAGTTCGACATCCTGACGGACATCGCGCCGACCGTCGCGTACCCGGATCTGGCCTGGAGCACCAACTGGGACGAGCAGATCGAGATCATCGCGACCGCGCTCGGGCAGCCGGAGGAGGCGCAGACGCTGATCGACGACATCGGCCGGCAGCTGGCCGACGCGGCGGCAACCCGGCCGGAGTACGCGGACGTGTCGTTCTCGTACATCTACACCACCGGCCCGGGAACCCTCGGCGTGTTCCTGCCCGAGGAGCAGCGGGTCTCCATGGTGTCCGCGCTGGGGCTGACCGTCGACCCGGTGGTGAACACCTTCGAGGAGACCGAGGGCACCGACTCGGCGCTGATCGGTCTGGAGAACGCCGACCAGCTGGCCGACAGTGATCTGATCTTCACCTTCTACTCGGACCAGGAGACCCGGGAGACCATCGAGGCGCAGCCGCTGTACGCGGCGATCCCGGCGATCGAGCGCGGCTCGGTCGTGGCGAGCGACGACAACCCGTTCGTGACGGCGTCCTCGATCATCAACCCGCTGACGGTGCCGTGGGTGATCGACCGCTACCTGCCGCTGATCGACGAGGCCGACGCCACCCTCGACGACTGATCCGAGAGCGGCTCGTCCAGGTGACTTCGGCAGAGGTACGCGCCCGCGCGGGCGGTGCCGGCACCGAGCGTGCCGGCACCGCCCGGCGGGTGTCGGTCGTGGTGGCGGCGGTGGTCGTGCTGGGGCTCGCGGTGGTCGCGAGCGTCACGCTCGGCTCCCGGCCGACCTCCCTGGGGGATGTGCTCGACGTGCTGTCGGGGGAGGCGGATCCGTTCGTCACCACCGTGGTGGAGAGCCGGTACCCGCGGACGGTGCTGGGCATCCTCGCCGGTCTGTGCCTGGCGGTGGGCGGCACGCTGATGCAGGGGCTGACCCGTAATCCGCTGGCGGACCCGGGGCTGCTGGGCATCAACGCGGGTGCCGCCGCCGCCCTGGTGACGGCGACCGCGCTGCTGGGCGCGCAGAGCGGCATGGGCGCGGTGTGGTGGGCGCTGGCGGGCGCGCTGCTGGCCGGAGTGCTGGTGCAGGTCATCGGCGCGGCCGGCGGCGGGTCCGGGGTGGTACGGCTGGTGCTGGCCGGGGCGGTGGTCTCGGCGGTGCTGTTCGCGTTCATCCAGGCCGTGACGCTGAGCATGCCGGAGGTCTTCGACAGCTACCGCTACTGGGTGGTGGGCTCGCTCGGCGGGCGGGACTTCGCGGTGTTCCGGGCGGTGCTGCCGTTCGCGGTGGCGGGTCTGGCGGCGGCGCTGCTGCTGGGCGGCGGGCTCAACTCGCTGGCGCTGGGGGACGAGGCGGCGATCTCGCTGGGCGCCAACCCGCTGGTGATCCGTACCGGTGCGCTGATCGCGGCCACGGTGCTGAGCGCGTCGGCGACCGCGGCGGTGGGGCCGGTGGCGTTCGTGGGTCTCGCGGTGCCGCACATCGTGCGCGCGCTGGTCGGGGTGGACTTCCGGTGGCAGATCCCGGTGGCGGCGCTGGCCGGTCCCTCGCTGCTGCTGCTGGCGGACGTGGTGGGGCGGGTGGTCATGCGCCCGCAGGAGCTGATGGTGGGTGTGGTGACGGCGTTCGTGGGGGCGCCGGTGCTGCTGTACGCGGTGCGCAGGATGAAGGGGAACGCATGACGGGGGTGACGGCCCCGGCCCGTCCGGAGCGCGCGGACGGGGCGGCCGGTGCGCCGGTGCCGCGCGGGATGCTGCGGATCGGGCGGCTGGTCGCGGTGCCGGTGCGGCGCCGTGCGCTGCTGGTGGCGGCGGTGCTCGTGGTGCTGATCGTGGTCACGGCGGTGGCGACGCTGTCGATGGGCCGGCTCGGCATCGGTCTGGGCCGGCTGCCGCAGGCGCTGCTGGGCGGGGCGGACGGCAAGGAGGCGTTCGTCCTGGAGCGGCTGCGCGGGCCGCGGCTGGTGGTCGCGGTGGGGACGGGCGCCGCGCTCGGCCTGTCCGGGGCGCTGTTCCAGTCGGTGACGCGCAATCCGCTGGGCAGTCCGGACGTGATCGGGCTGGGGGCCGGCGCCGGGGCGGGCGCGGCGGTGGCCGCGCTGTTCTTCCCCGGCGTGCTGCCGGTGCCGCTGGGGGCGCTGCTGGGGGCGGCGGTCGCGATGGCGGCGGTGTACTTCTCCACCGGGACGGGGTTCCGCAATCCGGGTCGGCTGATCGTGGCGGGCATCGGGGTGGCGGCGATCGCGCAGGCCTTCACCCAGTACGTGGTCTATGTGATGGAGCGGGAGGCGGCCACGGTGCTGGCCGCGTACGTGAACGGGTCGCTGGCGGCCCGCTCCTGGCACCACGCGACCACCATCTGGCTGGTGCTGGCGCTGGTGGTGCCGCTGACGGCGCTGATCGCGCGGCGGCTGGACATCGCGGAGATGGGCGACGAGCTGGCGCAGGGCCTGGGGGCGGAGCCGAAGCGCACCCGGGTGACGGCCGTGGTGCTGTCGGTGGTGCTGGCGGCGGGTGCGGTGAGCGTGGCGGGGCCGATCGCCTTCATCGCGCTGACGGCGCCGCAGATCGCGCGCCGGCTGACCGGGGGCACCGGGGCGCATCTGACGTTGTCGGCGCTGATGGGGGCGCTGTTGCTGACGGTGGCGGATCTGGCGGCGCAGCAGTTGCCGACGGCCACCAGTCTGCCGGTGGGCATCTACACGATGGCCCTGGGCGGCGTGTATCTGGGGTATCTGCTGGTGCGCGAGTGGCGGAGGAAGAGACTGTGAGCGAGCGGGCCGTGGCCGGTGAGGACGTGCGGGGGCTGAGCGCCCGGGAGGTGACGATCTCCTACGGGGGCCGGGACCCGGTGGTGCGGGATCTGAGCCTGGATCTGCCGGACCGCGGGCTGACGATGATCATCGGTCCGAACGGCTGCGGCAAGTCGACCCTGCTGAAGGCGCTGGCGCGGGCGGTGAAGCCGGACCGGGGGCAGGTGCTGCTGCACGGGGTGGACGTGCACACGCTGCGGGGCAAGGAGGTGGCCCGGCAGGTGGCGCTGCTGCCGCAGTCGCCGCTGGCGCCGGAGGGGATCACGGTCCGCGATCTGGTGGCGCGGGGCCGGTATCCGCATCACACCTTGCTGCGCCAGTGGTCGCCGCAGGACGAGTCGGCGATCGCGTTCGCGCTGGAGCGCACCGGGCTCGGCCACCTCGGGCAGGCGCAGGCCGGTGAGCTGTCGGGGGGTCAGCGGCAGCGGGCGTGGATCGCGATGGTGCTGGCGCAGCGCACCGAACTGCTGCTCCTGGACGAGCCGACGACGTATCTGGACATCGCCCACCAGTACGACCTGCTGGAGCTGTGCGCGGAGTTGCACCGTGAGGGGCGGACGATCGTGGCGGTGCTGCACGATCTGAACCAGGCGGCGCGGTTCGCCACGCATCTGGTGGTGATGGACGCGGGCCGGGTGGTGGCGCAGGGGCCGCCGCGTGAGGTGATGACGGCCGAGCTGGTGGGCGAGGTGTTCGGGCTGCGGTGCGACATCGTGCCGGATCCGCGGACGGGGACGCCGATGGTGGTGCCGCACGAGCGGGCGGCGTCGGCGGGCTGACACCCCCTCCCCCGTGGTCATATGTTCTGATTCTCCGGGCGGATAGGGAGGTTTCGGCGCGGGGTAGGGCCTGCGGGACGACGGACGCGCTCCGTCGCGCGACCGACGCGTTTCACGGAAGGCCAGAACCCGGTGACCCAGCCGTTCCAGCTCCCCGACTTCTACACGCCCTATCCCGCCCGGCTCAATCCCCACCTCGAACAGGCCAGAGAGCATTCGCGCCGCTGGGCCCGCGAGATGGGGATGCTGGAGGGGTCGGGCGTATGGGACCAGCGGGACCTCGACGCCCACGACTACGCGCTGCTGTGCGCCTACACCCACCCGGACGCCTCGGCCGAGACGCTGAACCTGGTGACCGACTGGTACGTGTGGGTGTTCTTCTTCGACGACCACTTCCTTGAGCTGTACAAGCGTCCGCACGACCGGGAGGGCGGCAAGGCCCATCTCGACCGGCTGCCGGCGTTCATGCCGCTGGAGGACGGTACGCCGGTGCCCGAGCCGGCCAACCCGGTGGAGGCGGGGCTGGCGGATCTGTGGGCGCGCACGGTGCCTTCGCACTCGGCGGCGTGGCGGGCCCGGTTCGCGGAGAGCACCGAGCATCTGCTCAACGAGTCGCTGTGGGAACTGTCGAACATCAACGCGCACCGGATCGCCAACCCGGTGGAGTACATCGAGATGCGCCGCAAGGTCGGCGGGGCGCCCTGGTCGGCCGGGCTGATCGAGCACGCGGTGGGCGCCGAGGTCCCGGCGGCGGTGGCGGGTTCGCGCCCGCTGCTGGTGCTGCGCGACGCGTTCTCGGACGGGGTGCATCTGCGCAACGACCTCTTCTCCTACCAGCGCGAGGTGGAGGACGAGGGCGAGCTGAGCAACGGGGTGCTGGTGCTGGAGACGTTCCTGGGCTGCTCCACCCAGGAGGCCGCCGAGGCCGTCAACGATCTGCTGACCTCCCGGTTGCAGCAGTTCGAGCACACCGCGCTGACCGAACTGGGGCCGCTGTTCGCCGAGTACGCGCTGTCCCCGCAGGAGTGCGCGGCGGTGCTCGCCTATGTGAAGGGCCTCCAGGACTGGCAGTCCGGCGGGCACGAGTGGCATCTGCGCTCCAGCCGGTACATGAACGAGGGCGCGGTCGGCGCTGCCGGAACGGCCGGCGGCGCGGGGCTGTTCGGACCCAGCGGCCTGGGCACCTCGGCGCGGCTGCCGGGCGGGGTGCGCACCACGGTGCGCGCCGAGAGGGGCCGGGCCAGGCGGCACGCGCACCGGCCGTACACGGTGACCGGTCCGCTTCCGCTGCCGGAGTTCGAGATGCCCTTCCGCACCACGCTCAGCCCGCATCTGGACGCGGCGCGGCGGCATGTCGTGGAGTGGTCGCACGCGATGGGGCTGCTGGAGCCGCAGCCGGGCGTGCCCGGCTCGTACGTGTGGGACGAGGGGAAGCTGACCACCTTCGACTTCCCGCTGTGCGCGGCCGGGATCCATCCGGACGCCTCGCCCGAGCAGCTGAACCTCACCTCGGGCTGGCTCACCTGGGGCACCTACGCGGACGACTACTTCCCCGCGGTGTTCGGGCGCGGCCGGGACCTGGCGGGGGCGCGGGCGTGCGCGGAGCGGCTGAACGCGCTGATGCCGGTGGACGGCGGAACGCCGCCCGAGCCGGGGAACGCGCTGGAGCGCTCGCTGGCCGATCTGTGGCGGCGCACCGCCGGGCCGCTGGACCCGGCGGCCCGGGCCACCTTCCGCGCCACCGTCTCGGACATGGTGGGCAGCTGGCTGTGGGAGCTGGACAACCAGGCGTGCCACCGGGTGCCGGATCCGGTGGACTACATCGAGATGCGGCGCAAGACGTTCGGCTCCGACCTCACGATGTCGCTGTCGCGGCTCTCGCACGGCAACCGGGTGCCGCCGGAGGTCTACCGCAGCGGGCCGATGCGCTCGCTGGAGAACGCGGCGGCCGACTACGCCTGCCTGATGAACGACGTGTTCTCGTACCAGAAGGAGATCCAGTTCGAGGGCGAGGTGCACAACGGGGTCCTGGTGGTGGAGAACTTCTTCGACTGCGACCGGCAGACCGCGCTGCGCATCGTGGACGATCTGATGAAGGGCAGGATGCGGCAGTTCCAGCATGTGGCCGCGCACGAACTCCCGGTGCTGTACGACGACTTCGGGCTGTCGGCGGAGGCCAGGGAGATTCTGGCGGGCTATGTGCGGGAGCTGGAGCACTGGCTGGCGGGCATCCTGATCTGGCACCGGGAGTGCGGCCGGTACGACGAGGAGGAGCTGCGCAGGCCGCCCGGGGCGGGCGGGCCGCTGCTGCCGGCCGGGCCGGTGGGGCTCGGTACGTCGGCGGCGCGGCTGTTCGCGGACCGGGGGGCGGTGCCGGTGGGCTGAGCCCGCGGGCCCGGGGCCCCGGCGGGCGCCGGGCGGCCGGGCCCCGCCGGGGGCGTGGGCCGAATTGTAAAGAGTCACCGCGGTGGTTCCCCGCCGCGGGGGGGGGTCGGAGTAGGGGTGTAGCCAGGGTCTTATAAACAAGAGTCCC
>NZ_JBHWJL010000059.1:0-6080 GCF_042731495.1 Streptomyces sp. NPDC059853 | reverse complement strand
TTTTGGTGTTCACCTGGTGGTTCTGGGTGGGGGGGGTGCGGTTTGGTGGGGGGGGGGGGGGGGGGGGGTGGGGGGGCGCGGGGGGGGGGGGGGGGCGGGCGGCCGCGGGCGGCCCCCCGGGCCCCGCGGTGCGCGTGCGCCTACTGGAACTGCTGCTCCTCGGTGGAGCCGCGCAGCGCGGTGGTCTCGGAGTCGGGGTTGAGCGCGGTGGTCACCCGGTCGAAGTAGCCGGTGCCCACCTCGCGCTGGTGCCGCACGGCGGTGAAGCCGCGCCGCTGGGCGGCGAATTCGCGTTCCTGGAGATCGACGTAGGCGGTCATGCCGTGTTCGGCGTACCGGTGCGCCAGGTCGAACATGGCGTGGTTGAGGGAGTGGAAGCCCGCCAGGGTGATGAACTGGAACCGGTAACCCATGGCGCCCAGTTCGCGCTGGAACTTGGCGATCTGGTCCTCGTCCAGGGCGGCCCGCCAGTTGAAGGACGGCGAGCAGTTGTAGGCGAGCATGCGGTCGGGGTGGCGGGCGTGGACGGCCTCGGCGAACGCGCGGGCCTGGCCGAGGTCGGGGGTGCCGGTCTCCATCCACAGCAGGTCGGCGTAGGGGGCGTAGGCGAGGCCGCGGGCGATGGCGGAGTCCAGGCCGGGCCGGACCCGGTAGAAGCCGTCGGCGGTGCGCTCGCCGGTGCAGAAAGGGGCGTCGCGCGGGTCGGTGTCGCTGGTGATGAGGTTCGCGGCCAGGGCGTCGGTGCGGGCCACGACGAGGGTGGGCACCCCGGCGATGTCGGCGGCGAGCCGGGCGGCGTTGAGGGTGCGGATGTGGGTGGCGGTGGGGACCAGGACCTTGCCGCCGAGGTGGCCGCACTTCTTCTCGCTGGCGAGTTGGTCCTCGAAGTGGACGGCGGCGGCGCCGGCCTCGATGAGGGCCTTGGTGAGTTCGAAGGCGTTGAGCGGGCCGCCGAACCCGGCCTCGGCGTCGGCGACGACCGGGACCAGCCAGTCGGTGGTGTCGCCCGCGGCCTCGGCGGTGGCGATCTGGTCGGCACGCAGCAGCGCGTTGTTGATCCGGCGGACCACCGCGGGCACGGAGTTGGCGGGGTACAGGCTCTGGTCGGGGTAGGTCTGGCCGGCCTGGTTGGCGTCCGCGGCGACCTGCCAGCCGGACAGGTACACGGCCTGGAGCCCGGCCTTCACCATCTGGACGGCCTGGCCGCCGGTGAGGGCGCCGAGCGCGTGCACGTAGTCGGTGTCGTGCAGGGCGCGCCACAGCCGTTCGGCGCCGCGCCGGGCGAGGGTGTGTTCCTCGTGGACGGTGCCGGAGAGCCGGATCACGTCCTCGGCGCCGTAGGTGCGTTCGATGCCCTGCCAGCGTGGGTCGGTGGCCCAGTGGTGGGCGAGGCGGGTGGCGGTGTGTGGTGGCCGTGCGCGGTGCTGGTCGTCGGTCATGAGGGTGGTCTCCCGGTGTCGCGAAGGGTGTGGACGCGACGGCCGTGACGGCGCGCCGCGTCCCGCGCGTGGAAGGTGTGTGCGGCCCGCCGTGCCGGTGCCGGGTCGGCGTGGAGGTGACCGGCGGTCGGCCGGACGTGGCTGTCCCGGCGGGCCACGGCACGACTATGGCAGTGGCACTGAGTGCCAACAAGCTGTGCGCCGTGCCAAGTTCTGCGAATCTTCCCGCGCTGTTCGGCCAAGGCCGCCAAGGCCGTCGCCGGGGGGTGGCCCGGCGTGCCATCCGCCCGGATACTGGCGGGTAGCTTCGAAGGGGGTCATCGATGACCAAGGTCTTCGCCGGGGCACGGCTGCGGCTGCTGCGGCAGGAGCGCGGGCTCTCGCAGGTCGCTCTGGCCAGGGCGCTGTCGCTCTCACCGAGCTATCTCAACCAGATGGAACACGACACCCGGCCGCTGACCGTACCCGTCCTGCTGCGGCTGGCGGAGGTGTTCGGGGTGGACGCCGGCTACTTCTCGGAGCGGGAGAGCGCACGGCTGCTGGCGGATCTGACCGAGGCGCTGGCGGAGGAGGTGAGCGCGGGGCGGGTGGGCCAGGCCGATCTGGAGCAACTGGCGCGGGCGCAGCCGGCGGTGGCCCAGGTGCTGGTGGAGCACGGGCGGCGCACCGCCGCGCTCACCGAGCGGCTGGCCGAACTGTCCGGCGGCCGGGCGGAGATCGACGGTGGCGGCCCGCGCGCGCCGCACGAGGAGATCCGGGAGTTCTTCTACCGGCGGCAGAACTATCTGCACGAACTGGACCTGGCGGCCGAGGAACTGGCCGGGGAGCTGGCGCTGCGGCCGGGCGAGGCGCTGCCGGTGCTCGCGGCCCGGCTGGAGGAGCGGCACGGGGTGCGGCTGGCGGAGGGGTGCGAGGTGCTGCACCGCTTCGACCCGGAACGCCGGGTGCTGCGTCTGTCCCGGCGGCTGCGGCCCGGACAGCGGGCGTTCCGGCTGGCGACGCAGGTGGCGCTGCTGGAGTACGGGCCGGAGTTGTCGGAGCTCGCCGGGGAGGATTTCGCGGCGGACACCGACGCGTGGGCGCTGGCGAGAATCGGGGTGGCGCACTATTTCGCGGCGGCACTGCTGTTGCCGTACCGGGTATTTCACGGTGCGGCGGAGGAATTGCGTTATGACATCGAACAGCTGACGGACCGGTTCGGTCTGGGGTACGAGACGGTGTGCCACCGGCTGTCCACCCTGCAGCGGCCGCGCCACCGCGGGGTGCCGTTCTCCTTCGTGCGGGTGGACCGGGCGGGAAACATGTCGAAACGGCAGTCGGCGACCGGTTTCCATTTCTCGCGGGCGGGCGGCACCTGCCCGCTGTGGAATGTGTACGAGGCGTTCGCCGCGCCGGGCCGCATCCTGGTGCAGATCGCGGTGATGCCGGACGGCCGGCGCTATCTGTGGACGGCGCGGACGGTGACCCGGCACCAGGGCGGCTGGGGCGAGCCGCGCAAGACGTTCGCGATCGGTCTGGGCTGCGAACTGCGCCATGCCGGGCGGCTGGTGTACTCCGACGGTCTGGATCTGTCCCAGACGGCCGCCGCGACCCCGGTCGGCATGGGCTGCCGGATCTGCGAACGGCTCGACTGCCCGCAGCGTGCGGTGCCGCCGCTGGGCCGGCGGCTGGCATTCGACGAGAACAGCAGCACGTTCGTGCCCTATCCGGTGGCGGACGGCCCGGTTCGCTGACGGCCCGGAGGACCGGCCGGCACAGCGCGGACCAGAGGGTGGCCCTCTGTGCGTCCGGTGATTTGACGCATCATCCCGGAAAGTGACGGCACGCCATCCGGTAAACGCGCATTCGACGTACGCATATAAATCCCAATGGGCGCACTCTCAGGGAAATTAAAGATTTCCCTCAGTGGAATCAAAGAGTCCGGTGCCTAATGTTTGCCTTCATCCGCTCCCGAGAGCACCCGCCGGAATCCGGCCGGGTGGAACGCGATACGGAAAGGGCAGGTCGTTGTCGGCACCAGTATCCGGTACGAACATCGGACTATTTAGAGAGAGGGTGGAGGCGCGGCCGGCTCCCGGCGAACCGGCCGTCTACCGGTCGGCTCCCGCCGCCCCGCCCCGGACCCTGCTCGACGTGCTGCGGGACACCGTGGCCAGGTGCCCCGGCGCCATCGCCCTGGACGACGGGAGAACCCCCCTCACCTACCGGGAGCTGCACCACCGCGTCACCGAACTGGCCGGCCGGCTGCGGGCCACCGGGATCGGCGTCGGGGACCGGGTCGGGGTCCGGATCGCCTCCGGCGGCGCCGACCTGTACGTGGGCGTGCTCGCGGTGCTGGCCGCCGGGGCCGCCTACGTACCGGTGGACGCCGAGGACCCCGACGAACGGGCCGAACGCGTCTGGCGCGAGGCCGGGGTGTGCGCCGTGCTCGGCGCCGGCGGCCGGGCGGTGCCCGTCCCCGGCACCCCGCCGTGCGGGCGCGCCGAGGACCCGGGACCGGGCAACGACGCCTGGATCATCTTCACCTCCGGCTCCACCGGAAAACCCAAAGGAGTCGCCGTCAGCCACCGTTCGGCCGCCGCGTTCGCCGACGCCGAGGCCGCGCTGTTCGTCCCCGACGCCCCGATCGGCCCGGGCGACCGGGTACTGGCCGGGCTCTCGGTCGGCTTCGACGCCTCCTGCGAGGAGATGTGGCTCGCCTGGCGGCACGGCGCCGCCCTGGTGCCGGCCCCGCGCGCCCTGGTGCGCACCGGCGCCGAACTCGGCCCCTGGCTCGCCGAACAGCGCATCACCGTGGTCTCCACCGTCCCCACCCTCGCCGCCCTGTGGTCGCCCCGGATGCTCGCCGGGGTACGGCTGCTGATCGTCGGCGGCGAGGCCTGCCCGCCCGAGGTGGTGCGGCGCTTCGCCCGCGACGGCCGCGAGGTGTGGAACACCTACGGCCCCACCGAGGCCACCGTCGTCGCCTGCGCCGCCCGGCTGCGCGAGGGCGAACCGGTGCGCATCGGGCTGCCGCTGAACGGCTGGGAGCTGGCCGTGATCGGCCCGGACGGTCTCCCGGTGCCGTGCGGGGAGAGCGGCGAACTCGTCATCGGCGGCGTGGGACTGGGCCGGTACCTGGACCGGGACAAGGACGCCGAACGGTTCGCGCCGCTGCCCGCGCTCGGCTGGCCGCGCGCGTACCGCAGCGGCGACCTGGTGCGCGCCACCCCCGACGGGCTGGAATTCGCCGGCCGGGCCGACGACCAGGTCAAGATCGGCGGACGCCGGGTGGAACTCGGCGAGATCGACGCCGCGCTGCTCGCCCTCCCCCAGGTCACCGCCGCCACCTCGCTGGTGCGCCGCACCCCGGGCGGACTCGACGTACTGGTCGGCTACGTGGTGCCCGCCGGCGGCGACACCGAGCACTTCGACCGCCCCGAGGCCCTGCGCCGGCTGCGCGCGGTCCTGCCCGCCGCGCTCGTCCCCCGGCTCGCCGTCCTGCCGCGCTTCCCGCTCAAGGCCTCCGGCAAGGTGGACCGGGCCGCGCTCCCCTGGCCGCTGCCCGCCGGCCCGCAGCACGCGCCCACCGGCCCCGCGCCCGAGGAGACGGACCCGGTCACCCGGCGGCTGCTCACGCTCTGGAGCGACCTGCTGGGCACCGAAGCCGGCCCGCACGACGACTTCTTCGACCTCGGCGGCACCTCGCTGGCCGCCGCCCGGCTGGTCTCCGCGCTGCGCGAGCACCACCCCCGGGTCTCCGTCGCCGACCTCTACCGGCACCCCACCCCGGCCGCCCTGCGCACCCTGCTCACCGAGCCCGCGACCGGCCCGGACACCGCGCCCGCCCAGGACCCGCCCCGTACGCCCCGCGCGGCCGGCTGGGCCCAGCTGGCCGCCCAGCCGCTGCTGCACGCGGTGGCCGGGCTGCGCTGGGTGGTGGCCATCGCCCTGGCCGGCGAGGCGTTCTCGGCCGCCGGCCACCCGGGCTGGCTGCCCACCCTCCCGTGGTGGCTGCTGGTCCCCGGGTGCCTGCTGCTGTTCACCCTGCCCGGCAAGGTCCTGCTCGCGGTGGCCGGCGTACGGCTGCTGCGCGGGCGGCGGGTGACCGCCGGTGAGCTGCCGCGCGGCGGCGGCGCGCATCTGCGGCTGTGGGCCGCGGAGCGGCTGGTCCAGGCGCTGAACCTCGCCACGCTCACCGGCACCCCGCTGGCCGCCTGGTACGCCCGGCTGCTGGGCTGCCGGGTGGGGCGCCGGGTGGATCTGCGGGTCCTGCCGCCGGTCACCGGGCTCGGCACGTTCGGGGACGGCTGCGCGGTCGAACCCGAGGCGGACCTGGCCGGCTGGTGGCTGGACGGTGACGTGGTGCGGGTCGGCCCCGTCACGGTGGGCGCCGGGGCCCGGGTGGGAGCCCGGGTGACCCTGCTGCCCGGCGCCGAGGTGGGCGCCGGGGCCGAGGTCCTGCCCGGCGGAGCCGTGGCGGGCCGGATCCCGGCGGGCGGCGGATTTTCGCCGTACGTGCGGAAACACGTTCGTATGACGGGCAGATGGGGGAGGATGGGCGGGTGCGTAAGGTCTGGCTGGGCGTCAGTGTCGGTCTCGGGATCTCCTTCTCCTTCGTCGCGCTCCTCGTCGTCGGTACGTACATGGTCGCCGCGGACC